>JBKHER010000349.1:0-2504 GCA_046540715.1 Halothece sp. | reverse complement strand
GGAGAAGTCAAAGCGAGATTAATAACTGCTATATAATGAGGAATAGTAACTAACTTTGAGCTTTTCTTTATTTATGCTGGGAACATTCCAACAGAGTCAGATCAGAATTGAAGTCAAGGCTTCTGCCAAATCTATCGGTGAGAGTTTACTCTATCCAGACAAACTCCGTCAGTGGATGTTTCCCCAACAACTATCTTCTGGATTGCCCAATCAATTAGAACAGGGATTAACCTTTGTTAGTCGGGTGGGGGGAATTACCATCAAACATGAAATTGAAACGCTACATGAGTCTTATTTGCGCCTAATCCTCAGTGAGAGTATTGATGGTTATCATGAGTGGTGTTGGGATGAGGGTTGGGTACAATCACGTCTAGAGGGCATTTCCTTACTCCCCTTAAATTTGGCTCAAACCGCCTCCCTCCTTAGACTGCGTCAGTTCCTAGAATTGTCTTCTCAAAATGAGTAAGTAACCTCAAAAGATTTCCGTTTTCAAGTGGTGGATTACAAATTGGTGTGTTATTGTAAAGAAGGTTGTTTACAACAAACCGTTTAGGGAGAAAGGAGGTGATGCCCATGAGTACAGGTAGTAAACGCATGGGTCACCTGATTGGAGTATGCCGGCTGTGTGCCGGGGCTGTTCTCTAATAGTCAGTTGACTCTTCCCCAGTGGAAGAAAAGACAGACTGTACGAGTTCCTCTCGGCAGTCAGGTTTCAATCAGATGTGACCCGCTAGACCGCTCTTGCTACGAGTGTTAATTCACTCCCCAAGTAAGAGCGGATAGTTTTTTTAAATGAAAAACGATGACAATCGGAATTTGGGTTTTAGGAACACAGCTTTCTTTACAACAAGCCGCGCTACAAAGTTGTGAACACCAGAAAGCAAAGCCTCCCGTGATTATGATTGAATCATGGGAGTTAGCCGCCCAACGATGCTATCATCAGCAAAAATTAGTTTTAGTTTGGTCAGCTATGCGCCATTTTGCAAAAACGTTACAAGATGCAGGATGGAATGTTAGTTATGAAGTGGCTGCTGATTTTTTGACCCCTTTAAAGCATTGGGTTCAAGACCATGAAATTACGGAATTACGGGTGATGACACCCAGCGATCGCGCTTTCTCGACTTTTATCCAACAATTAAACCTCGATTGTGAAATTTCGCTGCTTCCCAATAATCATTTTTTATGGTCAAAAGATGAGTTTCAAAATTGGGCAAATAGCCGCAAACGGATGCTGATGGAAGACTTTTATCGGGAAGGAAGAAAGCGATTTAATGTTCTGATAGAAGACAATCAACCCATTGGTGGACAATGGAATTTTGATCAACAAAACCGAAAACCCCCTACTCAAAAATTAAACCCTCCTTCTGCGCTAACTTTCCCCCCCGATGAAATTACTCAAACAGTCATTAAACAAGTCAAATCCCTTTCTTTTGAAACCTATGGTGAGATTGAACCCTTTAATTGGGGAGTAACGAGAGAACAAGCCCAACAAGTGCTTGCTAATTTTATTCGCACTAATTTACCGAATTTTGGCAGTTATCAAGATGCCATGGTGACGAATAAAGAAACGCTATGGCATTCTCTCTTATCGCCTTATCTGAATTTAGGATTATTACATCCTTGGGAAGTGATTGCTGCTGCTGAAAATGCCTACTGGGAAAATGATTTACCCCTTAACAGTATCGAAGGATTGATTCGTCAAATTTTAGGGTGGCGAGAATTCTTAAATGGAATTTATCACTGGGTTGAGGTTGGCTATGAGGATGAGAATTGGTTTAATCACACCCATTCTTTACCTGCATTTTTTTGGGATAGTGAACAAACCGATCTCAACTGTTTAAAACAAGTCTTACAACAGACTGAAAAGACGGGTTATGCTCATCATATCCAACGCCTGATGATCTTGAGTAATTTTGCCCTAATTGTGGGAGTCTCTCCTCAAGAATTAAAAGAGTGGTTTCACGCTGCCTTTATTGATGCTTATGAGTGGGTGATGGTTACTAATGTAATTGGGATGGGACAATTTGCAGATGGTGGGGTGTTTGCGTCTAAACCCTACGCTGCTGCTGCGAATTATATTAATAAGATGAGTGATTATTGCAGTGATTGTGCTTATAATCCTCGCCAGCGTTCTCAAGAAGGCGCTTGTCCTTTTAATTTTTTCTATTGGGACTTTTTAGAACGGCAGCGCGATCGTTTAAAGTCTTTAGGGCGAATGAATTTGGTATTAGGGAATTTACGAAAAATTCCCCCTGAGGAATTAGCTAAAATGCAAGAAATGGCAGCGGCTTGGCGGGAAAAATATTGTCTGTAAACCTTAATCCCCCTAACCCCACTTTGAAAGGGGGGAACAATGGGTTGGTGTGTAGCGTCAATTCTTAGAAATGGGATAATAAAAAGTCATCGCTAATCATGGTATAGCAATTTTCACGCTTCTTGAGGTACATTCTTAATTTGGGTTCTTTGTTCCTTATTCTTAACAACTTGCCAAATAACAAATAACG
>JBKHER010000348.1:0-2518 GCA_046540715.1 Halothece sp. | reverse complement strand
AATAACAAACTTAATTAGATGCAAAACCGAATTAATTTTCGTTTATTAAAGAAGTTTTGGTCGATCGCGCGACTGTATTGGTTTGGGGAAGAGAAATGGAAAGCAAGAGGGCTATTATTTGTTATTACCCTCATGCTGATTACCTACACTGTTTTGAGTGTTATTCTCAATCAACAGCGCGGCGATTTAATTACCGCCCTTTCAGAATTAAGTGAAGATCGATTTTGGCGCGGATTACTGATTTATTTTGGAGTAATTGTTGCTTATATTCCCCTGTTTGCAGGGGCAAATTATCTCATTGATCTGTTAGGGTTATTTTGGCGACGCTGGTTAACAGGGCGTTTTCTTGATAACTATTTTCGCGATCGCGCTTACTATAAACTAACCTCAGAAGGTGAAATAGATAACCCCGATCAACGAATTTCCCAAGATGTGCGATCTTTTACCCAAGAGTCTCTAACCTTTCTTTTAGTCACCATTTCCTCTCTCTTTCAAGTAATTGGTTTTGGTGGACAATTATGGACAATTTCTTACCCCCTAGTTATTTTTCTCCTTTTCTACGCAATTATCGGAACCTTGATTACCGTTGGGGTTTTTGGGAAGGCTTTAGTGCGGTTAAACTTTGAACAACTGAAGCGAGAAGCTAACTTTCGGTTTGGCTTAGTAAGAATTAGAGAAAATGCCGAATCTATTGCGTTTTATCAAGGGGAAAATCAAGAAGAAAGTCAAGTAAAAGTTCGCTTTAATGAGGCATTTAATAATTTCCGACGCTTGATTTTATGGCAAGATTTAGGGTTAAAATCCTTTACCAATAGTTATCAGCTTCTTACCTATGCTGTTCCCTTTTTAATTTTAGCCCCCCGTGTTTTTTCAGGGGAATTAGCGGTGGGAAAAGTTACAGAAGCCCAAGGGGCTTTCTTACAAATTTTTTACTCCTTAAATCTGGTCGTGAGTCGGTTCCAATCTTTAACGGAATTTGGGGCGGGAATTGATCGGATTTATAGCTTTGCTGACTATATTAATCTGACAAATTTTGCAACAGAAGAAAAGGACGATGAGAGTAAGCCTAAAATTGAAATGGTGAAAGATGAACAAATTTCTGTTGAGAATTTAACCCTGCAAACTCCTAACTATCAACGGACATTAGTTAACGATTTAAGCGTTGACATTCCCCAAGGAAATGGATTATTAATTATGGGAGTTAGTGGTTGTGGGAAGAGTTCATTACTTCGCGCGATCGCGGGGTTATGGGAATCAGGAACAGGCAAAATTATTCGTCCCCCGCTAACAGAAATTTTGTTTCTTCCCCAACGCCCCTATATGATTTTAGGTAGCCTAAGAGAAGAATTAATTTATCCTCAAACCGAGTCCGATTTAAGTAATGAAAAACTCGGGGAGATATTAAACCAAGTCAATTTACCCCATTTAGTCGAACGATTTGGTAGTTTAGATGTAGAAAAAAATTGGGGAGACGTTTTATCATTAGGAGAACAACAACGAGTTGCCTTTGCTCGGATTTTAATTAACCAGCCGCGATATGTGGTATTAGATGAAGCCACCAGCGCTTTAGATGTGGAAAATGAAACCTCTCTTTATCAACAATTACAAGCAATGAATGTTACTTATATTAGTGTGGGGCATCGTCCAACCTTACAAAAATATCATCAACTTGTTTTAGAATTAGCAGAAGATCAGTCATGGCAAATCAAACAACTCAATCCCCAAACTCTATGATTTTTCCCGGTGAAGTTTTTGCAGATACGAAAGAATTTGATCATAGTATTCGGCAACTATTGCCCTATTATGATGAAATGTTAAGCGCGATCGCGCTATGTGTTCCCCCTGAAAGTCAACGCATTTTAGAATTAGGCTGTGGCACAGGCGAATTAACTTTAAAAGTGTTACAACAATGCCCCAAAGCTGAAATCATTACCGTTGATTACTCCCCCCGTATGATTGACTTTGTGCAAGAAAAAATGGAAAACCAAGGGGAAGATCAGCGCATTGAAACCATCCAATTAGACTTTGGCGCATGGGCAAAAAATGAAGCAGGAAGTGATCTAGGCAATAACTTTGATGCAATTATTTCTTCCCTCGCGATTCACCATCTCAGCGACGAAATGAAAGCAACCCTCTTTCAAAAAATCGCCTCATCTCTCAAACCCAAGGGATGCTTCTGGAATTGTGATCCCTTGCTACCTGAATTTTCTGAACTATCAGACGTTTATCAACAATCTCGCCAACGTTGGGCGCAAAAACAGGGGATCGACTTAGACACAGTTCGCAGTAAAGTTGGGAAAAGTGAAACCCAAGGTTACTCTAGCCAAGATCAACTGGCGACATTAGACAGCCAACTGGAAATGTTAGAAAAAGCAGGATTTTCTAAAACAGCCGTCATCTGGAAACATTATAATACTGCTGTTTTTGGAGGAATTCGCTAAAAATTATCTTGGGTGCAAATGCTTTAAGAATTAGTGCTACACACCAACCCATTGTTCCCCCCTTTCAAAGGGGGGTT
>JBKHER010000347.1:0-2556 GCA_046540715.1 Halothece sp. | reverse complement strand
TAAGTGCAACACAATTTTACTAAGATGGTGGTTAGTGTTTTAAAATAGGGATAATTTTTGAGGAGGCGCGGGTAATAATGATGAAAGCTGTGGTATTACTTTCAGGAGGCTTAGATTCTTCCACGGTGCTTTATCAAGCAAAAGCGGATGGGTGTGATTGTTATGCCCTCTCTTTTGACTATCAACAACGTCATCAGCGAGAATTAGAAGCAGCAAAGACAATTGCTCTCTCTGCCGGGGTTCAGCAACATCAGGTCATTAGTTTTGATTTGGGGTTGTGGGGAGGTTCCGCCCTAACTGATCAAGAGTTGGAAGTGCCGCGCGATCGCGCTCCCTCTGAAATGGCAGACAGGATCCCGATTACTTATGTTCCCGCTCGCAATACCATTTTTCTCAGCTTTGCCCTAGCCTACGCAGAAGCCTTAGAAGCCCAATGGGTATATATGGGCGCTAATGCCTTAGATTATTCGGGGTATCCCGACTGTCGTCCCGATTATATGGAAGCTATGCAACAGGTTTTTCAATTAGGAACTAAACAAGGACGCGAAGGAAATCCCATTCAAATTATTACTCCCCTGATTGATCTTAAGAAAACAGAAATTATTGAGTTAGGAAATCAATTAAATGTCCCTTGGGAAAAAACTTGGTCTTGTTATCAAGGCGGCGAAAAGGCTTGTGGCGTTTGTGATGCTTGTCAGTTAAGATTAAATGCGTTCCGAGCTTTAGGATTAACCGATCCCATTTCCTATGAGGATAAAAATTAATATGAGTGATCATCAACTTCCTGAGTATGCTATTTTCTGCGACTTCGATGGGACAATTACAGGAGAAGATACCTTTGTTGGAATGTTAAAGGCGGTTGCGCCCCATTTATATGATCAATATCTTCCAGATATTTATGCCCAAAAATTGACCTTAAGAGACGGGGTGAGAAAAATTATTGAGTCTATTCCGTCTCATTCTTATCCCGCGATGATTGAATATGTTGATACAGTTCCCTTGCGTCCAGGATTAGTTGAACTGGTTAAGTTCGCCATTGAATATCAAATTCCCTTCCATGTCGTTTCAGGGGGCTTAAAAGATATGGTGAAACGAGTTTTAAGTTCTCAAAGGCTTGGCAATCTCCCCTTGATTGACCAGATTTCCTCCATTAGTGCTGTTGAAATTGATACTCGCCAACAATATTTACAGCCCATTTCTGATTATGAAAAAGGAACGGAATTAGTGGCAAAAGTAGAGGTGATGAAGCAGTATTCAGCCCAAAAAAACATTTCGATTGGCGATTCAGTAACTGATTTGAATATTGCCTTAAATGCCGATATTAGTTTTGCGCGCGATCGCCTTGCAAGGTATTTAGATCAAGTTGGGCATTTTTATTACCCTTGGGAGGACTTCTTTACAGTGCGCGATCAACTGCTTCAACTTATTGAAAATGATAATGACCCACTTCACACAAAATCCGAAAATTAACTTATAATGGAATTGAGTGGTAAAGATTTAATTTTAATCTAACTCACTTGTTAAAAATTTTTTTGTCCCCGGGGTCTGGAGCTTTTTCTTTTTTTCGCTTCGTCGTGAGCAAACATCTAGCCTGCTTAATTATAAAAAGAGATTACGAAAGCAAGCGAAGCCCATCCCTTTCAAGGCTGGGTATTTATCCTTTGTAAACCAGTGAGGAACGAATAACAAATAACCAATAACCAATAACCAATAACCAATAACCAATAACCAATAACAAATAACAGCCTTAAAGAAATTTACAATCTTGTTTCACCGCCGTTTTTAATAATTCCTTATACTCTTTTTCTGGAATTTCATAAGCTCCAAACCGAGATAAATGAGAGTTTTGCAATTGAGCATCAAATAGCAAAAAGCCCCGTTGTCGAAGATACTCCACTAACTTGACTAAAGCAACCTTTGACCCTTCCCCAATCCGATAAAACATTGATTCCCCAATAAAAGCCCCCCCAATGACAATTCCTAGAATTCCCCCTGCTAACTCATCCCCTTGCCAAGTTTCAAAACTATACGCCCATCCCGCCTCATACAGTTGCCAATAAACTTGTTGTAATTCTGGGGAAATCCAAGTGCTTTCCCGATCAGCACAACCGGCACAAACTGCCGCAAAATCCTGATTAATGGCAACTTGAAACCAGTTTTGGTTAATTGCTCGTCGCAAAGACTTAGGATAACAGAAGTGGTGATCTAGGGGAATGAGAGCATGAGAACGGCTAGCATACCAACCTAAATTTCCCGTCTCATCCGCCATTAGAAATAACCCTTGGGAGTAACCAGAAATAACGCTGGCAATATCAACTGTGTAATCCATCATTGACATTATGATTAACTTAGATTAAGCCTAGCATTCAAGTTACACATCTTTAAGTGATCTGTCTTATGTTTGCGTCGCTGGCTTTTGTTGAGTTTGGGAAGATCCAGAACGCTTCTTGCTGGTTTCATGTTCTTCAATTGGAGTCATTTGAATATGGTTGAAAAGAGTCGTAATATGAAATCCACCTATGGTTGCTACACCCCCCTGAAATCCCCCCAACCCCC
>JBKHER010000346.1:0-2567 GCA_046540715.1 Halothece sp. | reverse complement strand
TGCGAGCATCTTGCTCGCTATGCCAATTAATCAAACGGATTTGATATGACTATAATTGTCAAATTACAGCTTAAATGCTTACAGGTTACTACTTCAGGCTCAGCTAATTCATAAAAATATTGATGACCAGGGTGACAACGCAAAGACACTTAATTTTATCGTAAAAAGTTCCGTTTTCGAGCTTAAACTGAGATTGATTAACTGCTTGGAAATACTTTTTGCCATAACCAATGAGGATAAGCGGCTGCCTCAGCATCGGTTAGGGTTTCAGGACAATTTTGGCTTACCTGTAGCGCGATCGCGTGTAAACTTTCTAGATTCCCAGTTGTCTCTAAGCCAATACTCCACCACTGCTGATCTTGAACTCGTAAGGCGGTGAGTTCAAGGTTACAAAAGGTATCTAAAGAGAGAATAAACTGACGTTGTTGTCGGGTTTTTTCCACGGCTACCCAAACTTGATCTTCAGGAGAAAACTCCTTTATATCCTCACACACCCATTTTACCCATCTCTCAACGCTGCCTTGCCATTGTTGATGCAGATTAAATGTTGCCAGTTTTTCCTGTCGCCATTTCATTTCTAATCGTTGTTCTCGGAACTTTAGATTAAAATAATCACAAGGCGCGATCGGTCTTAAATACCAATCGGTACGGGTTGGGGCTTGTTTAAGCCATGTTCCAGCGCAATGGGATTCAAACCATTGGCGTAAGGATTGAGGAATTTCTCCAGGCTTAAACCATCTCATTTCTAATGTTTGTAGCATGGCTCCCTCCTAGGATTTCATGATCAATTATTAACGATTCCTTGTCTAATTTTGATCTGAATTTGCTATCCTTAGAGTTATAGCTTATTGATTTATATTTGCAATAACCCAACTGGAAGCTCATGTCACAACAAGCCCTCTGGATTAGTGTTAGTTCGACCTTAAAGAAATTCCATCGTCCTCTCCTCAAGTCTCTCTCTTCGCAAATAACAGTTCGTGAGTGGGAATATCAGCAAGGTTCAGATGAGGCTTCTGACCTTAATATTCCCTTAACCTTACTGCATGATTATCTCAAGAATCTTGATCATCCGCTTCACCTAATTGGACATAGTACCGGTGGGATTGTGGCTTTACTGTATGCTGATCGCTATCCAGAACGAGTTAAATCTCTTACCCTATTAGGGGTGGGGGTTCATCCTTTAATGGACTGGCACGCCCATTATTACACTTACCGTCAACTTTTGCTGTGTAGCCGGGAAATTGTTTTAGCCCAAATGGTACGGGCATTATTTGGTCAGCAAAATCAATCTCGAACTAGGCATTTAGTGAAGTTATTAGATGAAGACT
The DNA here is from genome assembly GCA_046540715.1 of Halothece sp. Classification (GTDB taxonomy): domain Bacteria; phylum Cyanobacteriota; class Cyanobacteriia; order Cyanobacteriales; family Rubidibacteraceae; genus Halothece. The sequence continues at coordinate 1,239 of JBKHER010000346.1, read as the reverse complement.
TAAAAACGACTCCCTCTCCTCATTCTTTGTTCGAGTGTCCTACCCTGAAGCCGAAACAGTTATCTTGTCCTATGTTGGTTTGTGGCAGTGAAGATGATATGATAATCGATCCTTGCGCGATCGCGGGATGGGAAAATTACTCTAAGCCCGAGGATCAAATTTGGCAATGTTCACAGGGACATCATTTTTTCCATTACTTTTACCCGCAAAGGGTGGGTAAGGAAATTTGGAAATTCCAACAACAGATCAACCAACAATCCGTTAAACACTCGCTAATGAATCACCAAAAATGAAAATTGCCACTTGGAATGTCAACTCAATTCGGACTCGTAAACAACAAGTTTTAGATTGGTTAAATCAGGAAGATGTTGATGTTCTTTGTTTGCAGGAAACTAAAGTGATTGATCCAGATTTTCCGCGATCGCCGTTTGAAGAAATGGGATATTTTGTGGCGGTTTCTGGGCAAAAAGCCTATAACGGGGTTGCCATTTTGAGTAAACAGCCTTTAGAAGCGGTTAGCTGTGGATTTTCTCCGATTGTTGGGGAGGAAGTAACAGGCAACTTTGATGAACAAAAACGAATTATTACGGCGGTGGTGGATGGAATTCGTCTGGTTAATGTTTATATCCCCAATGGCAGCAGTGTGGGGAGTGACAAATATGAGTATAAACTGGGCTGGCTAAAGGTTTTAAGACAATACTTACAGCAATTGTTACCAACGGAAAGTCGCATTTGCCTTTGTGGGGATTTTAATGTTGCCCCAGAGAATCGGGATATTTATGATCCGAAAAAAGGGGAGGGCAATCATATTATGGCTTCCTCAGAAGAACGAAGCGCGATCGCGCTAATTCAATCCTTAGGCTTCCAAGATGCGTTTCGCAAATTTACCGAGGAAGGCGGACATTATAGTTGGTGGGATTATCGCACCCATGCCTTTTCTAAAGATCGGGGGTGGCGCATTGATCACCACTTTCTCACCCCAGAACTTTATCAAAAAGCGGTTAATTGTTGGATTGATCGCGCCCCTCGCAAACAGGAAAAACCGAGCGATCATACCCCAGTCATTGTTGAAGTTTAAGTAATTGATCAAGGGGTTTAATGTAACTTTTTGTTAAAAAATACTAAAAATTATTATTAGCTAACGAGCGCGGAAATTCTTTTTTCTCCTGTTTGCGTTTGTTATCTGAAATGGAACTGTGTCTGCTACATACCGTAGGCTGTAAGCCGAGCCGTAGGCAT
>JBKHER010000345.1:0-2570 GCA_046540715.1 Halothece sp. | reverse complement strand
CACCTTTTGCCAAACGGGCGACATGGGCGCATCAAAATGCCTTTGAATCTTTTATTCTCTATGCTCCTGCTGCTATTATGGCTTATGTAACGGGGGTTGATTCTTCCTGGGCCTTTTGGGCGGTGATTCTTTATTTGGTGGCGCGATCGCTGTATCCTGTTTTTTATATCGCCAATATTGCCCCAGCGCGATCTTTAATGTTTGCTTTGGGGTCATTAAGTATTTGGACATTATATGGGTTAAGCGTCATTGCAGTTAACTCTTAGCAAATTGTTTTTGTAAGGGGAGAAGGAAAGGAGAAGGCTCTCTTTTCTGTAGGGAATTTCCTCCTTTGAGATTAAAGCGATTCCAACTGAAGGGGGCTTGTTCGGCTGCGGATAACCAGAGAAGGCGTTTTGCCCGAGTCATGGCAACATAAAATAAACGATATTCTTCAGCAGTTTGTAGTTCTCCAGCTTTTTGCCAGGCGGTAGTAGGTTGGGAAAGATTAATGGCTTCTTGGCGATACTGGCTATGAACAATATTGCGAATCTGCGATCGCGCTACCTCTGATAAGGTAAAATCCCCAATAAACTTACTAGATGTGGGAACGCGCTGTTGTCCTGGAATATTATCTTTGTGGAGAAAGGGAATAAACACATAATCCCAATCTAATCCCTTGGCTTTGTGCATAGTAATAATCGTCACTTGTCCCGTTTTAATATAGAGATCATCCTCGTTTTCCTCTATCCCTTGAAATTGTTCGGAGTCAATAATTTCTTGTAAGGTTTCAATAATCTGAACAATAGAACTGCCACCTGTGGAGATCTCTTGCTGAATGCGGGCAGCTAACTTTTGACTGGTGGCTAATTCAGACGCAGTATAATTCAGGGTTAAGCCCAGAAAGGAAATTAACTGATAAGTAGGTAACTCAATTCGGGCTTTGAGGAGACTGCGACAATAATAACTCGCTTGCTGCACCGCGTGACTCTGAGGGGGATCTAAGACAGTAGGATACAGAAATTGTTCGGGAGAACTGGCAAGGGCGTTAATGTCTTGTTTGGGGATTAAATTGCGTTGAGTTAAAACCTCTAGGGCCGCTTTGGTATATTCTGGGGAATGAGGACGATTCAGAAATTGTAAGAGACTTAAAATTTCATTGGGGATATAGGAAGAACGTTCCTGCTGGCTAACTTCAAACACAGGAATATTATGCTCTCGTTGTAGATAATTTAGACTTTGGGCGAGAAAGCTACCTTGGCGATTATTACGCACTAAAATAGCAGCATTGTGTTCGGGGTTGGCTTGCAGGAGGCTTTTTAAGCGGTTTCCCATCCATTCAACCGTTTGATAAATGTCTTTTGGGGTATAAATTTCTAAGCCTTCTCCCGTGGGAACGGGATTGGGATCAGGTTGAGGATCATTTTCGGGAACAGGATGGATATTTTGTTCACGAAAAGGGAGTTCCTGCGGATGGTTTTGATTTCCCCAATGGAGAAAAAAGTTCGCTGCGTCGATGATGATTTGGGTACTGCGTCCCGCTTGATCCATTTGGGCAAGTAGGTTTTCTTCTTGACAGCGATTACAAAAGTCCCGAAAGTAAAGAGGATCAGCAGGGGTAAATGTTGAGTTGATAGCTTGATTGGGATCGCCGACGCGGACTAAATTCGGGGGAAGATCGGAGTTAGGATGACGGGCGAGAATTTCCAGGAGTTCAGCTTGGAGTGGGGTAGAATCTTGGGCTTCATCTTCAAAGACCCCATAGACTTGGGATTGTAATTCTGCAGTGATTTCGGGATTTTCTAATACTCGTAATGCGCCAAGAATCATATCATCATAGTCGATTAAACTGCGCGATCGCGCGATTTCTTGATAAATTTCATATAACCCTGCACTAATCCCTAAAATGTTATAAACATCCTCACTTTTTCCACTCAGTTCCCATAACGCTTCGACAGATAATCCAGAACTTTTTGCCTCTTGAACGGTTGTCCGAGTCAACTTGGGTAAGACATCCCGACGTAATACCAACTGGCGGCGTAAACGTTCCGTTTCTTCCCCATCAAAGGAAACCCCATAGAGTAAGGTTTGATAATAATGAGGATAACGATTCATCCAAGTTTCGACCGTTTCTCGAATTAAGCGATGATTTTGGTTGGGACTGACTAAGGTGGTAGTTTCTGAGTCTAAACCTGACAGTTGCGGGTAACGAGAGGCAATATTTAAAGCTAACCCATGGAGGGTATGCACAGTAAATCCACGGGAAGGATAGCCTAACTGATTTAACTTCTCCTTGATTTTGTTTTTAATACTGGTAGCGGCTGCCCGCGTAAAGGTCACCACAATTAATTGCTGTTTTGGGGTAAGATAATGACGAGCCAGCGCGATCGCGCTCCCAATTGCCATTCCCGTTGACTTTCCAGACCCAGGGACAGCAGAAACGGCTAATTTTCCGCCCTTCCAATCCGCTAACGGCTGTTGTCCGCGACGTAAACTATTTCTCAGGGCAATTAATTTCTCTTCTTCCATGACTTAAATTGTGGATTTTCTCTTCGTAACCAATAAAGTAAGACTGGTTAATAACATTCCTA
>JBKHER010000344.1:0-2571 GCA_046540715.1 Halothece sp. | reverse complement strand
AGGGGTTGGGAGATGCTAAACCTCTCAACTCTCTATAGAAAGGAAAAATTTTTGTCAAGCCAAATACAGACTATTTCTCCATCGTGGCTATACTGGCACGATTATATCAAATCCGTTTGATTAATTGGCATAGCGAGCAAGATGCTCGCACTCCTCAAACGATTGGTAAGTGTAGTGGGAGCGTCTCGCTCCCTAACTCCAAAATCAGGGTTAATTTCTCGGATTTGATATTAAATCGGGTGATGATGAAGATTGATCTTGATTTGAGTTTTTATCTGAAATTGATTAATTCATGCTACGCACGACAAATCCCTTCCCCTTGTCACCTTGTCTCCCCCTCTCCCATTTGTAGCAAACATTTAGAGATTTCATATTACCCAGAGTCACCGTAAAGCCCACGCTAAAAACCGTTCTGTATGATAGAGGGCAAGTTGATTACTGACTCCAGAAAAGACTGCGTCAAAGGCGTGTTCTGCCCAAGGGATTTCTAAATAGACAGAGAGATTATCTTTAGCTTGCAAGTTTTGATCCAGTTTCTTGCCAAATTTCGCTTGTACTAAATGATCGCGCCCTGCATAGACAAGTAAAGATGGGGGGAGATTGGGTTTTAAATAACTAGACGGGGAAGCCTCTTGATAGCGTTCTGGTATTTCTTCGGGGGTTCCGCCTAAGAAGTTGCGAAGTACCGATTGTATATTAATGGGATCAGGAAACGGGAGATCATAATAACCATTACTAAGGTTAATGGGGCTATAATAATTGACAACTGCGCGGAACTGGATCGCCTTGGGTTGATACGCCGCAAGCATGGCAAGATGACCGCCTGCAGAGCGTCCCATAATTGCCATACGTTCTGTATCTACTTCTAATTCTTGAGCATGATCTTGGATATACTGGATTGCCCTTTGGACATCTTCTAGTTGTGCGGGAAATTGATGCTTTGGAGCATGACGATAATCAATGGCAATGACGGTATAATTTTGGTTTGCCATGTAGCGGCTAAAGGCTTCGTTATTACTGGGTTTTCCTTGTCGCCACGCCCCACCATAAATGATGACAAGAGTGGGATATTTTCCAGTTTCTAAAGGGTGATAGGTATTGAGAGTTAGTTCTACCCCTTCGGGATTAGCAAAGGGAATGTCTCGTTGAATGCGAATCTCTGGCAGAGAAATTCCTCGTAAAATATCTGTAAGCACAAGGGGTTGAGGGCGCAATTTCGTTTTAACTGCTTCAGGAATTTCCTTGAGATAATCACTTCCCAATTGGGTTTCCATTTCCTGAGTGAAGTTAGTGTGAGTTTTTGGAACTTGAATGAGGGGAAGGGTGCTGATAATTAGCGCGATCGCGCTACTCAGGATCAAACTATACTGTAGCCAATTCGAGGGGAAAAAGAGGGTTATTAACAAAAGCGCGATCGCGTTTCCCCCTACTAGCAAGGGACTCACTTCTGGTGCTACTACCCCAAAAGGCAACAAAAACATTGTCGGTGCTGGAAAAACAATCCAAATTGTGAGAAAAATCCCCAAAACAGCAACGATTAAACTTAGAAGTGGCAAAATAATCACGATTCGGACGACTCTTTCCTATCAACTGTTTTGACTAAATCTTCAATGCTTTTGATCTTAATATCGCCAGCTAAATAACTAATACCGCGATGGAGATGTAACCGAAACTGTTGGGCAAGGGTTTCTGAATCAGTGCCTAATCCATCTTGATAACAGCGTTGTTTTAGCGCCATAATCAAAACATCGGACATTTCCCCTCCAAAAACTCGCCAAGTCAGTTCTAAATTACTATCAGTAGGAATTGGAACAGGAGAAGGTTTCGTTGGTTCAGCAAGAGAACGACACAATCCCCAACGACAGAGAATGTTCCATTGCTCAATTTTCGTGTACCGTTTCAGCTTAATCAGTTGATCGCGCCCCAGTTTCGAGAGGCGAATCCGTTCCACAGGAGGTTCCATAACTCACTCACATTTAACTAGTCTTGATTAGATTATAAAATTAAAAAAGGAGCAAATTAAACTCCCATGAATCACTGCATCTTTATCCCTTTTCTTAGACACCTACTGGTTAGGGTTGTCCTTCGTTATTAGAGTTTAATTCCCTGCAAGATTTACAGCAATGGTTAGAGGATCATTCTTGAGTGGCGCGATCGCGCTCAAGTTTTCTACTAAGCTGGCGACTAAAATAGTAAAATTAAACCCTTTTCTCTCCAGTTGGCTCACTTCCTGATCATGAATTCTTCTCCGCCATTAAATCACGATCGCCTCTTCAAAGAACTCCTCTCCACCTTTTTCTTAGAGTTCATCGAGTTATTTTTTCCCCAAGTTATTCATTATTTAGAACCCAACACCCTGCAACTGTTAGACAAAGAAGTCTTCACTGATGTCACCTCTGGAGAAGAACATATTGCTGACTTAATCGCCCAAGTGAAATTTCAAGGAGAAGACTCTTTTTTCCTCATTCATATCGAAGCCCAATCTTCTTCCGAAACTGAATTTAGTCGCAGAATGTAAGGAGATAATAATTGATCCGAACAGTTATAAAGTGCATGGCCAGCTTGTACAAC
>JBKHER010000343.1:0-2576 GCA_046540715.1 Halothece sp. | reverse complement strand
ATCGCGCATTGGAAAGCGGAGCTTATGATGGGAGTCTTCTCAGAACGCAAGATAAGGACTTAGACTGGTTAGCTACTCAACCCTGAGGCTTCTCTTATTTTAAATAAAGAAGTGCTGATAGATTGATCTTCATCGCCCGAGTAAGGCATGATAGAAAATAATAAATCAAATGAAGTGTGACAATAGAATAAAACTTTGTCACTCTAGGAAGTTTAATCGCCCTATGACTACAAATACCGAAAATCAAAGCGAAAATCAAAATCCGAATGTTAGTGGCGACTCAGCCTTAAATCTGATGCGGAATTTCTCCCAGAAATATGCCAAACAAACTGGGACTTACTTCTGCGCTGATCCTTCTGTTACCGCAGTGGTCATTGAAGGGTTAGCCAAGCATAAAGAGGAATTAGGTGCGCCCTTATGTCCGTGTCGCCATTACGAAGATAAAGAAGCCGAGGCCAAGCATGGCTATTGGAACTGTCCTTGTGTTCCCATGCGCGAACGGAAAGAATGCCATTGTATGCTCTTTTTAACTGAAGATCATGACTTCGCAGGGGACAAGCAAGACATTGATCTTGACTATATCAAAGAAGTTCGTGAAACCATGGGATAAGCCTTAGTCTTGATGCCGAGTGCTGCTTTTTGGCAAGGAATTGCCCAGTTTAATCAGCAACAGTTCTATGCTTGCCATGATACTTTTGAGGAATTGTGGATGGAAGCAGAATTGCGCGATCGCGCTTTTTATCAAGGACTGTTGCAGATTGCCGTTGGCTGCTACCACCTCAGTAATTCTAACTGGCGGGGGGCAGTCACTTTATTAGGAGAGGGCATGGCACGCTTAGAAGACTACGAACCTACTTATTTCCAAATTGATGTTAGCAAACTCCTTGATGAAAGTAGTGTGTTACTAGAGTCTTTGCAAGATATTAGCGAAGAAAATATGACGGCTTGGGTAGCGTCTCTCCAAGCCAATTCTCTGCCGACCATTATCACGATGCCAGGGGGAAATTATGATTCCGAAATTGAGTAATTCCCAAGCATGGGAACAAGCCGAATTATTGATGCAACCTGCTTATATTCGGGTTGTGGATAATTTGCGGAAAGCCCTTGAAGACTCAGCATGGCGAGAAAGTTATCAGGAAGTAGAAACGCCCATTCCAGGTTACGAACTCTGCTTAAGTAAGCAAGGTCAAGATATTACGGTTAATTTATGGGAACTGTGTTTTGAAGTTTGTTTTCAAGACTATCAACGGGGAAGTGTTCCTCCAGACTCAGAATTACAAGTCGATATTGATACGGGATTATTTCATCCTGAAACAGGGGAAGTTGATTGGGAAAAACTTGATCAAAAAGCCCAAGCTAAAATCGAAAGTTTATTTACCAGTTTAGAAAATTAGAAGCCTATGAGTTCTCATTCCGACCTTAAAAAAACGGCTAAAAAAGAAGTGGCAACTTACCACGCTTCAGAGCAAGGAATTATTGAATTAACAGGAGAAGATAGCTTAAACTTTCTCCATAATCAAAGTACCAATGAGATAAAAAGTCTCAAAGCTGGACAAGGATGCAATACCGTTTTTGTTAATTCCACGGCTCGGAATCTTGATTTAGCTACAGTTTATGTGGCTGAGGATAAGATTCTCTTATTAGTTTCCCCCAATCGGACTCAGTTTCTGATGGAATGGCTAGATCGATATCTCTTCCCCATGGATCAGGTAAAATTAAAGAATGTTTCCCAAGAGAATACGGTTTTTTATCTCTACGGAGAAAAAAGCTCAGAACTTTTACAAAAATGGGAATTAAAGCCTCTCAGTGATCAACCATTTGCCACCCATAAAATGACGGAAATTAATGGCATTTCTGCGCGGGTAGCCGTGGGAACTGATTTAGGCTTAACGGGTTATACGTTCATTGTTTCTTCTGAAAAAGCCACCAATTTTGAAGAGGTTTTAAGCAATGCTGGCGTTACCTTCCTTTCGCCAGAAGTTTGGGAAGAATTGAGCCTTGAACTGGGAAAACCCCTCCCCGACTATGAGCTTACAGAAGATTATAACCCTCTAGAAGCTGGACTGTGGGAAGCAATTTCCTTTGATAAAGGTTGCTATATTGGTCAGGAGACGATCGCGCGACTCAATACGTATCAAGGGGTCAAACAACGGTTGTGGGGACTAGAATTATCACAATCCGTTGCACCAGAAACCCCCATCACTGTAGAAGGAAAAAAGGTGGGAAAATTAACCCGTCTCCTAGAAACAGAAGAGGGAGTGAAAGGGTTAGGCTATATTCGCACCAAAGCAGGGGGAGAAGGCTTAACGGTTCAAGTGGGAGATGCCACGGCGAAAGTGGTTGCGGTTCCCTTTATCACTCATCCCTCTAACCCGTCATAAGATGAAATCTCTAAATGTTTGCTGCATACCGATCCCCCCTTGCCCTGCTTAGTAAGGGGGGTTGGGGGGATTTCAGGGGGGTGTAACAACCATAAGTGGATTTCATATAACATAGGGAGATGGCGAGAAGAGGTGGTTATCTGGTCACTGGTCACTGGTCACTGGTCACTGGTCACTGGTCACTGGTCACTGGTC
>JBKHER010000342.1:0-2584 GCA_046540715.1 Halothece sp. | reverse complement strand
AATAACAAATAACCAATAACAAATAACCAATGACCAATAAACGAATTATTAATAGTAAAAAAGCGGCTGCTCCCGTGGGTCCCTATAATCAAGCTGTTGCCATGACGGGAGAATTAATGTTTATCTCTGGACAAGTAGCATTAGATGCGGAAACTGGTTCTCTAGTCGGAGATGGGGATATTGTTGCTCAAACCAAACAGGTAATGACCAATATTGAAGCAATTTTAATCGAGGCAGGGGTTAATTGGAATCATCTGGTAAAAATGACCATTTACTTAACTGATTTAAGTAATTTTAGCACCGTTAATGAGGTTTATGGCTCTTATTTTGATCCTGAAACTGCTCCCGCGCGAGCTTGTGTGGAAGTATCTCAGTTGCCAAAAGGGGCTTTAATTGAAATTGAATGTATGGCAATGGTTTCTTAAAGAAGTACCACAAATTTTCAAATATTTTCTTAGTTGTTTGCGAGTCATCTTTTAATGTTTCATACCGTTGCTTGTTGGTTGGGAAAAGGTGGGGAAATAGGGCTGGTGTAAACAGATTAATTGCGCGATCGTTTTTTTCAGTTGAAAGCGATTGATAATGGCATCGACAAAGCCATGTTGCAGTAAATATTCTGAGGTTTGGAAGCCTTCTGGAAGTTTTTCCCGTAAGGTTTGTTCAATCACTCGTTTTCCTGCAAAGCCAATGGTTGCTTTCGGTTCAGCGAGAGTAACATCTCCTAGCATCGCAAAACTTGCGGTTACGCCACCTGTGGTGGGATGACTCAAAATCGGAATATAGAGTAATCCTGCTTCTCGATGACGTTGAAGTGCCCCTGAAATTTTTGCCATTTGCATCAGACTGAGCATTCCTTCCTGCATTCTTGCTCCTCCTGAGGCACAGACAATGACCAAGGGAAAGGCTTGTTCGGTGGCATATTCAACGAGGCGACAGAGTTTTTCTCCCACCACTGAACCCATGCTTCCTCCCATAAAGCGGAAGTCCATCACGCCTAAAGCAATGGGCAGTCCATCAATTAGTCCCACTCCTGTTTGCACACCGTCGGTGAGATTGGTTTTGTCTTGGGCTTCTTTGAGCCGATCGCTGTAGGCTTTTCGATCATGAAACTTTAAGGGATCTGTGGGCTGTAATTCCTCATTTAAGGGTTGCCAGGTATCAGGGTCGATTAACTGGCGAATGCGCTCATCACTATCTACGCGGAGATGATGATTACAGGAACTACAGACAAAATGATTGGCTTGTAAGTCTTTCGTGTAGGAGAGTACGCCACAGGCTTCACACTTTGTCCATAAGCCGTCAGCAATTTCTCGCTCAGGGGTGGGTTTGTGGGCTGGTTCTGATTTTCGACGATTTGCAAACCAGTCAAATAAGGACATAAATAATTTTGTGATTGGTTTTTGCTAATAACTTTAGTATGACCATTATAAGGCTGTAACTCTACTTTTTCTAGATTCTTATTCTCTCTTACTAGATGCTCTTGATTTTGTCAATAGTGCTTAATTAAATGTTATATCTCGTTACAAAAATCCATGCGACAATGGGTCGGAAAAGTGAATAAGTTTTGTTAACTAAAGACGCAATTTTAGGGTTATCGCTTCCTCAAAGTGCTTAAAGACAATAAGCCCCTTTGGATTTTTGTTTTTAGTATCATACCTGAAAGGGCGCAATCTCGTCAAGAAGTTACCTGATTTCTTTGAGATTAAGAAATGTAAACCCGAGCTTTTGATAGAAAAGTTTAATCATTAAAAGCTGATTCAATCAGCATTCCTGATTTATGCTTGACAAAATAGCAATCGTTAGTAAAAAATTATGCACTGGTACAATGGTGAACTTTTAAGTGCCGACACGATCGCGCTTTCTAAGACTGATCCTGGTTTACTTTATGGGGCGACATTATTTACAACTTTGCGAGTGTATGGGCAGCATTTAGATCAATGGCAAGCTCACTGTCAGCGTCTGAATGACTCTTTAAAAACCTTTCATTGGCAACCGCCGAATTGGGAACAAGTCAGAGAGGGGGCAACCTTATTAGCGCGATCGTATTCTGTTCTTCGGATTACCTTGTTTCCCGATGGTCGAGAATGGATTACAGGACGACCTTTACCCCCAGACTTAAAACAGCGACAAGAACAGGGAATTACGGCTTGGCTCGCTGATGATAGCAGTTTCTCTCGGCATCTCCCTGAACATAAAACGGGGAATTATTTGGGAAGTTGGCTTGCCTTACAAAGAGCTAAGGAAAAAGGGGCGCAAGAAGCAATTTTAGTGGATGAAAAAGGAAATTGGTTAGAAACCAGTACAGGGAATTTATGGGGATGGAAAGATGGAATTTGGTGGACTCCTCTGGTTGATCAAGCATTATCAGGAATTGCGCGATCGCGCCTTCTCTTCTTTCTCCGACAGCAAAAGATTCCCGTACAAGAAACGGTTTGGACTCCAGATTTTGTCAAAACTTTAGAAGGGTTAGCGTATAGTAATTGTGTGGTGGAAGTGATTCCCATTCATAGGGTTATTTAGAGCAGTTACCAGTTACCAGTTACCAGTTACCAGTTACCAGTTACCAGTTACCAGTTACCAGTTA
>JBKHER010000341.1:0-2596 GCA_046540715.1 Halothece sp. | reverse complement strand
AAATGCTTTTTTCTTATACCGTTTTGGACAATTTGCGCTACATTCAGATCCCCCCTCACCCCCCTTAATAAGGGGGGAATTGAAGGGGGGAACAACTGATTTAGTAGGGCTATAGAATTTATTATCAACAGTCTTAAAGAAGAATCTAGGATGATTACATCTCTCATTAATAAACTATAGCAATCAGGAATCATATCAAATCCGAGAAATTAACCCTGATTTGGGAGTTAGGGAGCGAGACGCTCCCACTACACTTACCAATCGTTTGAGGAGTGCGAGCATCTTGCTCGCTATGCCAATTAATCAAACGGATTTGATATCAGATATGATCAACTAATTCTTTCCTGTACTCGTTGCCCGTTGCCTGTTGCCCGTTGCCTAATTTGACTGTTTTTTTAATCGGGAGAGCCAGATTGATTTTCCACTGGTAATTGTTGAAGATTCGCTTGTAATTTTTGTTTGACGGTTTCTGGACTAACCCCTAAGCGACGGGAAACTTCTTCTAAGGAAAGATTCATATTCCCAATGCGAACTTTTGTGTTGTCATTTAATATGACCTCTCCCTTATCATCAACTTCAAAATTACCGCTAATTCCCACATAAACTTTCTGTTGACTTAATCGGGGAAAAGAACTCATGGCTCGTTCTAAAACTTCTTTTTCTGAGCTTTTGATATCATCTCTAGAAATCGCGCTAGGTTGGATAACTGTCCCCATTTCTAACTGATTTTTATCAACTCTAGTACGGACTCCTTCACTTGCTTCTAAGAAAGGTTTAACTCTTTGATTATCGGATAATTGACGGTTAATAATTTGATTTAATTCTTGTTGCGTAGGAGAGGTTTCACGAGACTGACTTTGCGAAGTTTCTGGTTCTAAATAAGAGGAAAAATTCTCCTCACGTTTCTCCTCTTCGATTTGGACTTCTTTAATGCTACTTTCTGTTGTCTGCGATGGAACATTCATTTCCCCTGCATACCAATCAGGAACAGCCGTAAATTCTTTCCACAAATAATAAGTACCTATTCCCCCTAAACCGAGGAAAGCAAGAACAATAATGAGCCACTTTTTATGTATTTTCATCAACTTAGTCTCGTAATTGTACTGGCATGACTAAATAAGTCATTTTTAAGCCTCCTACAGGAGTAAAAATAATCGGCTGACTGGCTTCATTAAGTTGCATCTGGATTTCATTTCCCTTAAAGGCTTTGAGTCCATCCATTAAATATTTAACATTAAAAGCAATGTCAATGCTGTCTCCTGTTACTTCTGCTGACATTGATTCTTGGGCGCTACCCACTTCTTTCGCATCTACAGATAAGGATAATTGTTGGTTTTCACTGTCAATGGTGAATTTAACAACATTATTTTGCTGGTCGGCTAAAACCGCTACCAATTCTAGACTACTTAAGAGGCGTTTTCGTTCCAAGGAAAGTTGGCGAGAAAATTGATTGGGAATTAGCTGATCATAAGCAGGATAAGCCCCTTCTAATTTGCGAGTGGTCAAGCGTTGAGAGTCTAGTTCAAAGGCGACTTGCACTTCATCGCAGTTCATCGTCACCATCGCATCTTCTTTTTGGGTCTTAATCATCCGTTCCAACTCTCGCAGTGCCCGTGCTGGAATAGTAACAGCAAAACCTTCCCTTGCGCCTTCAATTCCTTCTTGGGTGGTTTCCAGCACCGCGAGACGGTGTCCATCGGTGGCAGCAAATTCGAGACTGTCTTCTTTACGAGTTAAATGAACGCCTGTTAAAACTTGTTTTGCTTCTTCGCTACTGGTGGCGAACAGAGTGGAACTTAAGCCATCAATGAGGGCTTCTACGGGAACTTGCAGTGCCTCTTCGGTGTCAATTTCAGGAAGGTTGGGATATTCATCGGCATTCATCCCCCGAAGGCGAAATCGCCCTGATGCAGAAATCAGAGTAGCACTAAAACTTTCATTATCTTCTTCTTCCTCTTCCATTCCCAGTAAGGTAATTTCCCCTTCTGGGAGACGGCTGACAATATCACTGAGAAGTTTAGCGGGGAGGGTAAAGGTATGGTTATCGCTGACTTGGGCGGGAAAACTGGTTTGTAACCCTAAACTCAGGTCAAATGCGGTAAGGGTGATGCGTTGGGTTTCGGCATTAGTTTGAAAGAGAACATTCCCTAAAACAGGATGAGTGGGGCGTGAGGGAACTGCACGACTGACGAGAGAAAGGTTAGTTTTGAGGTCACTTTGGCTGCAAACAAGTTTCATTACTATTAATCAGAGTGGAGGCATGATAATTTTATATTAACGAATCAACATCGTGCAAGCAATTTGCTTGCTTAATCATTATGTCACAAGCAAAACTCGAAAAAATTCAAAATAGCTATCTTGATATTAGTGATAACTTTGAGATTGGAAGGATTTAATTCTCCATTGATTATTCCTTTTTTTACAGTTGCTAATATTATTGGCATTATCATCAACTTAGCCATTCATATCCTCACTGAAAAAAAGTATTAAGCAAGAAAGCAGTGATGCTATTTTTGCCTTTAAAAAAGCCTCTCCTAAAGTATTGATATAGTCATTCCAAATAAAAACCATCAAGCTGAGAGTGGGAGCATCTTGC
>JBKHER010000340.1:0-2597 GCA_046540715.1 Halothece sp. | reverse complement strand
TGCGAGCATCTTGCTCGCTATGCCAATTAATCAAACGGATTTGATATGACTATAACTGTAACCTGACTTTTCACCAAACGGTATTACTTATGACTGGTAACTTTTGCGACTAAAAATCGTTGTGGCTGCTAGAATTACGCTGAGAAGGAAGCCAGTGGCGGCGATTAGGGGATTATCAAGGTGACGGATACTAATCGCGGTTAACGCCCAAATAAACACTCCTGTAAACGGAATATCTCCCCTTGTCCAGGCTATAATTAGCGCGATCGCGCCTCCAATCATCATCATGATCACTGTCCAAACTTCTGGCGAAATCCCCCAGCCTTCCCATTCCAGATGGGTTAAAGAGACCCCACCATTGACAAGGGTTGCGACACTAATCCAAGCAAAATAGATGGTTAAAGGAATTTTGACAAACCAACGTTCTCGTTTGTTCAACTTCACCCCATCCAATTGAGTATAAATCTGTATTAATGGTAATAAAATCACTACCATCGCCACAAATGACCAGCTAAATAACCCTAATTGAAATAAAAACACCCAAACAATTTGCGCTACACTCGCCATCACTAACCAGTAACCGAGACGGCGGAATAAGGGTTGGGAACGTTGGGCGGGTAGTGCTTGATAAATCGCAAAACTAAATAAACCCAGATAAATTAACCCCCAAATCGCAAAAGCATAGTTAGCAGGGGTAATTAACACTTCTCCAAAGACTTGGTTCGAGATTTCCCCTAGAGTTAACCCGCGAAGGGGTCGGACATTAGCAAGGATATTCACGCCAAAAGCAGCGAAAACAGCGATCGCGTTTAGGAGTTGGCGCAGCAGATCAGGTTTCATTGTTATCAGTTATTGGTTATTCGTTATTTGTTCTACCATTTTGAATAATTAGTGCTACATTTCGTACCCTTTCAAAGGGGGGTTAGGGGGGGATTATTTGCAACGCCAATTGTCCAAGAGGGTATTATTTTTCTGCGGTAATGGTTTCAATTTCTTCATCAATTGTTTTTACCATGGGATCAGATTTTTGATTAGAATAAAGTTGTTTTGCTTTTTTGAGGGCATTAATTGCCTCTTTATTATTGCCTTTTTCTTTGAGGGCTAATCCTAAAATGCGATGGGGTTCAGCAAATTTATTGGGTTTAATTTTAGCTGCTTTCTGAAACTGCGCGATCGCGCTATCAATTTTTCCCTGTTGCATATAGACTTTCCCCAGTTCAATATAGCCATCAATATTTTTAGGAGACGTTTCAGTTAAGGTTTCAAAGGTAGAAATCGCTTCCTTTAAGTTTCCTTGTTTTACCAGAGACTTCCCTAAGAATAATTGGGCTAAATCATTACTTTTTTGTCGGGCGATAATCTGTTGAAATATGGGAATAGCTTCACTATATTTCTCATCTTTATATAACTGACAGGCTTTTTGGAAACGACGAGACAGGAGGAAACTTCTCCCCAAGACAATTCCAACACCGAGGAGAATGGCAATAACAGAAACTAAAGCAATAAGATTGGTAGGGTTATTTAATTCTGACATTTTAAGCTAAAAAACAAGCGACAGGAAATAGTAAGTATTCTAGATAAAATAATTTCCAGATAAATTGATAAAACTGCGCGATCGCGCTTTTGTTTTCTAAATCGACATTTTGACTGCGTCCCCATAATAGAAGCAATAATCCCCCATGTGTCATCCCCACAAAGATAGGATTCACTTCTGGTAGCCAGAGGAATGAGGCGAGAATCAATCCGACATAGCAGACACTGATAATCCCCCGAGTAATATTTAAGATAGCTGGTTTCCCTAATAATAAAGTAAAAGTAGTGATATTATATTCTTTATCCCCTTCTAAATCGGGAACATCTTTAAAAATCGCGATCGCGATCGTAAAAACTAAAATAAATAACGTTAATGCCCATATCGCAGGGGGAATCACTTGTTCTTGGGTCAAACTTTGACGAAAGTGTAAAAATAGACCTAAGTTAACAATGACCCCTCGCACGGTAAAGATACATAACGCAGCAAAAAAAGGAAATCGTTTTAAGCGAATGGGGGGAAGGGAATAAGCGGTTCCAATGGCTAAACTTACCCCAATTGTCAACAGCAACCAGGGAGTGGAAAATAAAGCCAGACTAACGGCTAAAATTCCTGTTATCCCAATAATCCACTGTCCTTGCTGATAGGAAAACTCTCCTGAGGCGACGGGTAAATTAGGCTTATTAATTTTATCAATAGAAACATCTTGCAACTGATTTAAGCCCACAATATAAACATTCCCATTTAAGCAAGCTAGCCAAGCTATTATTAAGGGAATTAGATTATTAACCTTGAAAGAAAGCGGGGAAAGCGCGATCGCGATAAAATATAACGCAAAAACACTTAACGTTGTTCCAATAATCGTATGAGGGCGCGAAAATTTCCAGAAACTTTGTAACCAGCCACTCGGATTATTCCAAAAATTTTGTTCTAAATTTGATTCATTGGTCATTGGTTATTCGTTATTTGTTATTCGTTATTTGTTATTTGTTATTGATCATTGGAATACATACTTATAGTCATTCCAAATAAAAACCATCAAGCTGAGAGTGGGAGCATCTTGCTC
>JBKHER010000339.1:0-2641 GCA_046540715.1 Halothece sp. | reverse complement strand
GAGCAAGATGCTCCCACTCTCAGCTTGATGGTTTTTATTTGGAATGACTATAACTTCAGATCCCCCCTCACCCCCCTTAATAAGGGGGGAATTGAAGGGGGGTACAACTGATTTAGTAGGGCTATAGTGTGCAAAATCCGTAGATGCTGTTTAGCCCAATAGTTAATCTTTAATTTTCATAAAAATGTAAGTTTTGATAATACTTATGCCCTGCTAAAGTAATCGCCGAAAAACTCCAAAACATTAATCCCCCCAGCCCCACTAATGTATTGGCAATAACAAGAAGTGATAAGAATGTGAGGGGGATGGCGCGAGAACAACTCAAAAACCGATCAAAACGAATTTCATTGGCTTGGAAATTTTTTGCCACTAGTAAAATTACCCCTCCGAAATAAGGAATGGCTCCAAACCAGCCTAAAGTGCTAAAAATTGCAATAACGCCACTATCAATGGTGATCGTTACGGGTTGACCATTTTCATCAAGCGTGAATGCTGTCCCAATCCCCGTCCCTTGATAATTGAAAAGTGCCTGGCTAAGATGACCTTGATATAAGCCTAGTCTGGCTTGAGCACTATTATCTTCTTCCAAATTAGAAAAGGTTTCAAACCGATCGCTGATTCGTTCTGAAAACGGTTCTAGGGTAGCTAAAGGCATGACAATTAAGGCTAAAGCCACCATGGTCATGATCAGATGTAATTGAAACTTTAACTTTAAGGAACTGGCAAAAATGATCAGAGTGAGTAACCATCCTCCCCACAGACTGCGAACAATTGCTAATAAAAAACTTAAATAGCCAAATCCTGCAGCTGGAAAACGCATGAGACTTTGGCTACTGAATAACAAAATTAAGCCTACCATCATGGCTGCAGCAAAGGGCCCTGGAGAATTCATGGTACTCCAAACGCGGATGCCAAATGGTTGAGGACTGCCAGCACTTGAGGTCATTCCTGATTCAATGAGCCAAAATTGATCCCATTCGGGAGCCACTAAATACTGAATCACCCCATAAACTCCCATGACCAAGACTCCCCAAAGAAAAGTACGCTGGATCGTTTGCCGATAGTCAGGGTAACTTCGCCAGTTAATCCAGAGGTAAATCGCGAAAGAAAGCGGAGTTAGCCAGTTGATTAAATCGCGAATGACAATTGTGGGAGAACCGCGAACCAAACCAATTAAAACGGCATAGCTAACGCCTCCTAAAGCCAGCAAAAAGGGTAAACCACCTTGCCGGTTCATTTTGGGTAAGTATTGAATAACCGCTATCAAGGTAATTAAAGCCACAAGAGGAGGTGCTAGTAAAACAGGACTGGGGTTGACCCAACCACTGCGATAATCAATTAAGCGACGGATTAACGGGGTAAGAAAGTAAAGCCAGAAGGTAAAGCTAATATAGATAGGGGGATATTTTTGAAAGAGAAATAGACCAACGGCTAAAGAACCTAAAGGAAAAACAACTCGCAGGAGAGTACCCGCACCCACAAAGATACCGACAGCGGTAAAAAAGAAAAGTCCCAAAATGAGGATCCAAGCAGTTGCTGGTTGTGGAATCAACTTCAAGATGAGTTGTTGGGACGGGGTAAGAAGTTTTTGAGAATAACTCATAGTTTATTGACGTTGCTGATTTAAGGGATTAGCCTTCAAAGTTTTCAAAGAATTTAACCAATCTTTAATGGCTCGTTTGAATTTGATTTCTAAGGAATATCGCCATTCCAAAAAGGGGCGAAAACCACAATGTAAAGCGAATAGTCTTACTCTTAGAGCCGGGGAATCTCCTAGTGCTTTTAGCAACTCCACTAATTCCCTTCGTTCTGCGCTTGTAAAGAGCGGACGGAAACAGTAGGGGGCATGAATCAACGCTAATCGACGACGCTGTTGCTGGATGGGTTTAAAATTCCAGTTTCGCCGTTGAAAAGCAGGTAGAAGGCTTTCTTCATAAATTCGGATCAGCCCTCGTAACTCTAATGCTTTTCGTCTGGGACGCACTGCTTTGGGATCGGTCCAGACGCGATAAGCGCCTAAAATCTCATTGCAGTAAATATTGCCATACCCTGCATCTGCCATGCGAACAATCAAATCGTAATCTTCCACGAATTCAGGGCGATCGCGATAAATGTTTAATTGATGCAGGGCTGTAGCGCGAAAAAGACAAAGGTTTGCTGCCATACGGAATCCTGAGACCGCAGCTTTCAGTTCTTGATCTCCATTCCAAAATTCTTCTTGTCTGGCTAATCGCCGAACTCCTTGCTGGTTTCCATATTCATCAATTTCTTCCACTGCGGCATGGGCATAGCCAGCCTCAGGATATTTCTCCATTAGAGCGACTAAAGTTTCTACATAATTCGGCTTTAAGATGTCATCGGAGTCGAGACGAACAATATATTTGGTGGTCGGCTGACGTAATAACCAAGTATTATTGGCGGCAATTCCTAGATTTTTCGGTTGTCGGTAGTAATGGATTTGCGGAAATTTGTCACGAAGTTGACTCACCACGGCGGAAGTTTCATCGGTACTGGCATCATCGGAAATCCAGACTTCCACATTAGGATAAGTTTGTTGACAAGCACTGGTTACGGATTTGTATAAATACTTGGCTTGGTTGTAAGTAGGAATACAGATGGCAACGGAGATTGAATTTTGCAT
>JBKHER010000338.1:0-2646 GCA_046540715.1 Halothece sp. | reverse complement strand
TGCTTCCCCATGAAAGATGCTGCCTACTGTTTTAATCCCTATTGTCTCCATCCCGAAAACCCCAAACAACAGGAAAAATGTCAAAACTGCGGCTTCCCGATGACCCTCGCCAACCAATATCAAGCCCGTAAACTCATTGCAACCGGACGATTTGGGCGAACTTTTTTCGGAAAAGATATTGTTCAATCTCGCTTTTGTGTCATCAAGCAATTTTTCCCTAAAAGTGAGGAGGGAATTTTTCTCAACTCTCGCAAAGCCAAACAGCTATTTCATTCCGAAGCTAAACGGCTACAAGAATTAGGTCATCATTCCCAAATTCCCCAACTCTATGCCCATATCGAACAAGATAGCTATCATTACATTATTCAAGAATGGATTGATGGAGAGAACTTAGCCACCGCATTATCCCATCAGGGAACATTCTCCGAACGAGACATCCGAAAACTACTGAAAAGTTTATTGCCTGTTTTACAGTATCTTCAAGAAGCTAAAGTTATTCATCGCGACATCAAACCCGAAAATATCATCCGTCGTCAAATTGCAGAAAAAGAAAATTCAGAACTGGTATTAGTGGATTTTGGTGCAGCCAAACTAGCCTCTCTCAGCGAAACTGGGCAAACTGGAACCATTATCGGTTCTCCTGGATATGCTGCCCCAGAACAAGTATATGGTAAACCCACCTTTGCCAGTGATATTTATAGCTTAGGGGTGACTTGTTTACATTTACTCACTGGGGTTTCTCCCTTTGATCTTTATACGCCTCTCGAAAATAAATTACTCTGGCGAGATTATTTACAACATTCCCCCATTAGTGATTCCCTAGCTGCCATCTTAGACGGAATGACCGCTTTTGATCTCAAACAACGTTATTCCTCTTCCCAAGAAGTCTTATCGGCTTTAGGAGTCTTATCGCCACTTCTGCAAATATCAAAGAAAAACATCAAACCAGAAACTAATTCTGTGATTAAACTTTTTAGTGGAAAAGGGGCGATTTATAGCCTTGATTTTAGTGGCGATGGCAATTTTCTCGCCAGTGGTGGCGGCGCAGAATGGGGAAAATTCATTGGGAAAGACAATTGTGTGCGCTTGTGGCGGGTAGGAAACTGGCAAACCCACAGCAAGTTAACTCAACACGCTGCCCCCATCACCGCCGTTAAATTTACTCCCGATGGGAAGTTTCTCGTTAGTGGGAGTCGCGATAAAACCATTAAAATCTGGAACTTGCAGACTCAACAATTACAGAAAACCTTAAAAGGACATCGTTTTGAAATTAACACTCTACAAGTTTCTTCTGATGGCGATGTCATTCTCAGTGGGAGTGCCGGGGGAGAAATTATTTTATGGAATTTACAAACAGGGCGAGTGCTTAATCGTTTAACCTTAGAACAAGGGGCAGTTTATAGTTTAGCGATTAGCCCTGATGGCGAATCCTTTGCGGTGGGAAGTGGCGATATGAAAGTGCAAGTTTGGCAACTGCATACCTTTAAGCCCCTATTTTCTCTCACAGGGCATACGGATATCGTCTCTAGCTTAGATTTTAGTCCTGATGGTCAGTATTTAGCCAGTGGCAGTGGAGATTGGGATTGTACGATTAAACTATGGGATTTAGCCACCCAAAAGCGGTTACAAACTATACGCGGACACGAATGGGCGGTAAATTCGATTAAGTTTAGTCCTGATGGGCAGTATTTAGCTAGTGGAAGCAGTGATCAGACAGTGCGGCTGGTCAGTTTATTTCAGGAGAAACCCCTGCACTTTTGCGGGAATCGTCATCAAGCCTCTGTTAATAGTGTGGTTTTTAGTCCAAATGGTCAGTGGCTAGCGAGTGGAAGTGAGGATGAGACGATTAGACTCTGGATGTTACTCTATGCGTGAATCCTCCCTAACTGCCGAGCCAGAAGAGTTATCTGTGGTGTTAAGAACGTTTCATCGGATTAAAACCTTGTCCAGAGAAGATGAGAAGAATCAACGCCCAGATTACCCAGAAATTCTGTCCAATATTGAGTTAATGGTGTGGCTAGGTCAAGGCATGGCAGAAATAGTTCCTATGCTCAATTGCTTGAGGGTTTGATCATCAATTTCTAATTGTTGGGAGACTTCTCTAAGCGTTAAGTCTTCACACTGCGCGATCGTTTCTTGGGATAATTGGGAGAGGAGTTCCTTTCGATTAAAGTCCCCCATGAACACTGCATAATTAATAATGGCTTCAGGATATTGAGTGACTAAGCCATAGTGAAGATCACAGGGAATTTCTGGGATATAATGATGCCAGCGAAACTCGTCTAAGGTTAGCCAAGCAGCAATTGCAACGGGTGCAATCACGCGATGAATGTCGTTTTCCATGAGGGAACACAGGAGAGGGCGATTATCTGTTACAGAAACCGCAGCTTGGGGCTGGCTTTTGTTTAAAGTTTGTATGGTTACCGCTGCTCCTAATGCTAAAAGGCGGAAATAGGCGTAAACCAAATCAGGCTGCGCTGGATACTGACACCACCCTTTTTTCTTGATGCTAGGAAAGGTGGTTGGGAGGTTAGAGGAAGCTAAAAACCAATCAGCGCGATCGTTCAAAATTTGCTCCCGATAATAGTCTCGTAGAAAAATGGGAGCATATTGTTCCAAATAGTTTTTCGTGTCCATACCGCCCTC
>JBKHER010000337.1:0-2648 GCA_046540715.1 Halothece sp. | reverse complement strand
AACAGGGGGAGCTACAAGGGTACGAAGTAAGAGAATATCTCCTTGAGAAGTGGGGGAGACAGTGTGCCTACTGTGGCACTAACAATACTCAACTAGAGATTGAACACATTAAGCCTCGTTCTAAGGGAGGCTCAAACCAAATCAGTAACTTAACCTTAGCTTGCCATGAATGTAACCAATCCAAAGGCAACCAAGAAATTACCGATTTCCTATCGGGAAAACCCGATTTACTAAAACGGATTCAATCTCAAGCCAAGAAACCCTTAGCCGATGCCACGGCGGTGAATGCGACTCGTTGGAAGCTGTACGAATCCCTTAAATCGACAGGATTGAGTGTGGAGACAGGATCAGGAGGGTTAACCAAATTCAACCGCACCCAGAGAGGTCTCTCTAAGACTCATTGGTTGGACGCGGTGTGTGTTGGGAAATCAACTCCCCCTTCTCTCTATGTCAAGACGGATCATATCTTGTCAATCAAGGCAAAAGGTCACGGAAGAAGACAACGTTGTAGAACTGACAAATTCGGATTCCCTAAAGCTCATGCTCCAAGCGAAAAGTTCTTTCAAGGTTTTCAGACAGGGGATATTTGTAAGGCAATTATTCCGAAAGGAAAACATCGAGGTGTATATGTGGGGAGAATTGCTATTCGATATCGTCCTTCTTTCCGAATGTCAGTAGAGAATAAGAAACCTTTTGATGTCCACCCTAAATACTTAAAAATAGTACACAAAGCAGACGGCTATGAATACCAACTTTAAGAAAAATAAGGATGAGCTATCGCTCAATAATAAGTTTGGCGACAATTCCTCTCCCGTTAATTCTGACGAATATAACGGGAGTCCCCATGTCGCATCAGATATGGTTGATACCATTACCATGAAAGATATGGGAAATACTCCTTGATCAGAAGTGCTATTAAAAGCCATTACTGACTAGTTGGTTATTGGTTATTTGTCATGAAGAGAAAAGACCTGATCTTTCTCTGGTGATAACAAGTAGCCAATCGCCCCTGTAAAATTATTCGTCCTTCCTTTTGTGCAACGTTACCTTTTAAATTGTTTTCTTACCGTTGGTTCTTTATTGTTCTGTGCCTTGCTGTTGCCAAGTCGTTTACCAGGCACTGTTTTGTTGGGGTTGGGGCCCCATTGGCTATTAATTTGGGTGGTCGCTTGGGGGATTAAACGTCAACCTTGGCAAGGCGCGATCGGGGGATTAGCTGCAGGATTAATTCAAGATGGAATGGTTTTGTCAAGTCCTTCCCATGTTCTTAGTTTAGCAATTATTGGCTTTTTAACGGGGCGTATTGATAAAGATAAATATATCCAAGAAGACTTTATTTCCATTGCGTTAATTGTTTTTGCGATGGCGGTTTTAGCAGAGACGTTAACAGCAATTCAATATACAATTTTAGATTTTTCTCGTCTCATTCCGATTTGGAATCAACATCAACAAATTGCGATTGTTTCAGCTTTATTAAGTAGCTTATGGGCTCCTTTAATTTATTATCCTTTAAATTATTGCTGGCAACATTTAGAAACAGAAGAATAATATTAGTTATTGGTTATTTGTTATTAGGCTACAAAGGACTACTGAACAAACAACCAAGGGGAATGTCATAATAGTTTACAAAATCGTATTAGAACATGGCTAACTCAACAGCAAACATTCCTGAACTTCTCGAAACGATTAATCCCATTTATTCTTATCCCAAATCGTTTTATTTAATTCGTGATAAATTTCGGTTTATTGATCTCTTTGCAGGAATTGGTGGGATGAGACTTTCGATTATTAACAGAACGAGAATGTAAAGCCATTATGGGATTTCCTGATTCCTTTATTTTTCCTGTTTCGCGTACACAAATGTATCGGCAGTTAGGGAATTCGGTAGCAGTTCCAGTCATTCGCGCGATCGCGCAACAAGTTTATTCTGCTCTTGAGCAAATGGTAAGATTTACTAAAAACTAATGATACTTTCTTCTATTCTTCCCATAACATTTTTTCAGCGTTCCGCCAGTATTGTTGCCCCAGAATTACTAGGAAAACAGCTAGTCAGACAATATTCCGATGGAACAACGACTACCCTAACAATTCAAGAAGTCGAAGCCTATGATGGCGTGCAAGATTTAGCCAATCATGGGGCAAAAAGACGCACCCCTAGCAATGAGATTATGTTTGCTGGTGGCGGCTATTTCTATGTTTATCTTTGCTATGGCATTCATTTAATGTTAAATGTCGTTTGTGACCAAGCTGAAACACCCGCTGCGGTATTAATTAGGAGTGCAAGTGATATTAACGGTCCTGGAAAATTAACAAAATTTCTACAAATTGAAAAAAGCCTCAATGGCAAACTTCCTCAACCTGAAAATAAGGTTTGGTTTATGGATACTGGCGCTAAAGTAAAACAATCAGATATTCTAGTAACACCAAGAATTGGACTGAGTAAATATGCTGGGGAATGGCGAGATAAACCCCTAAGATTTGTTTTAAAATAAACTAACCAATATCTATCGTTTTTAATTAAAAGCAATTATTATGGCTGAAGATAATGATCCACAACGCAGAAAAGAAAATGATCATTTGTGTTACCTTTCTCTAAGCTACTGTGGATTTAAATTGGGTATTAGTGGCGACCGAGACGGTCGCACTAC
>JBKHER010000336.1:0-2649 GCA_046540715.1 Halothece sp. | reverse complement strand
ATAAAGGGGATTCAGGGGAATTACTCGACTTTGACCAACACTTGATTATCCTCAGTTTTCACTTCATAATTGGTCAGGCTAGTTTGAGCAGGTCCTTGTAAAACATTCCCGTGAATGGTAAATTCTGAACCATGACAGGGGCAAGCTAGCCTTTCTCCCCCTTCTCGCAGGAACACATCACAACCACGATGAGGACAAGCCAGAGCAAGGGCAATTAAATGGTCACTTTTACTGCGGACAACAATCACTCCCGCCTCCTCATCGGTTAAACTTCCCTCGGCTTCTAGTTCATCTAGGGTTCCCACCACTTGAAAGCTATTTGATGAGGTGTTTTCTTTTGAATGACTGGAAGCCTGAGACGCGGTGCTGAGAAAAGAAGTCGCGATCGCGCCCATACTCATCCAACCGACAAATTTACGACGATTCATCTTCATGTTTTCTCTCGCTAAGAAGCAGTTTGGTTTCTCCTAGCCAAATTATATCGTCGCTATTTTTTACGAATTTTTGACAATTTGCCCAAAATCTGCTAAGAGTCGCCCTTGATTGCGTAAGACTCCGAGTAAGTTCAAGCGATTCTGTTGCACTGAGTGATCTTCAGCCATCACTAATACACTATCTTCACCGTCAAAAAAGGCACTCACTGCAGGAGAAATTTGGACTAAGCCCTCCACTAGCTGCTGATAATTTCCTTTTTCTTGGCTTGCCTGTATTTTTGGCAGCAACTCGATTAATTCCTCATACAACCTTTGTTCTGAAGTTTGTTCAAATAAGTTGGGATCAATGACTGCTCTGGGATCAATAATCGTCGTATCAAGATTGCCTTGGGCGGCGAGGCGAGTAGAACGATTCACTGTTTCATAAATGGAGTCTAAAACCTGATTTTCCCGAATTTGTTGTAAAAAGTTGGCTCGTGCTTCCACATCTAAAATTGCTGTTAACGCCCGTTGGCGATATTCTTCGTCATTGTCTCCTAACACGGCATTAATCAAGTCATAATCAATATTTTTCTCTCCTAAGAGAGTACGTATCCGTTGTAAAAAGAACTCTTGCAGTTGGGAAAGCAAGTTGGCAGTCTGTTCACTTTCTCCAAAGGTAGCGATAAAGTCATCGACTCCTTGGCTTAACAGTTGTTGTAAATTAAGCGGAAGCTGATGTCCCCAAATAATGCTAATAATCCCATTGGCAGCGCGACGGAGGGCAAACGGATCAGACGAACCAGTAGGAAGCATTCCTAAGCCAAAAATACTTACTAAGGTATCAGCGCGATCGCTGATTGCCGTCACTTGGGCAATAATATGTTCAGGGAGATCATCAGCTGCGCCTTTCGGGAGATAATGTTGAGAAATTGCCGTTGCCACGACTTCGGCTTCCCCACTAGCACGGGCATATTTTTCTCCCATAATCCCTTGCAGTTCGGGAAATTCTCCCACCATTTGCGTCACTAAATCGGCTTTACACAGTTGGGCAGCGCGTTGAATTTGCTTGCTTTCCTTGTCTGAAATGCCTAATTGTTCACCAACCCAGTGAGCATACTTTTGAATCCGTTTAACTTTCTCGCCAATTGAGCCTAATTTCTCTTGAAACGTTACTTGATCTAATTCGGGAACATAATCAGCTAAAGGCTTACTTAAATCGGCATTATAGAAGAACTGACCATCAGCTAACCGCGCCCGAATTACCCGTTCATTCCCGCGAATAATGAGATCCGCTTTTTGGGGATTGCCATTGGCAGCGGTGATAAAGTAAGGCAAAAGCGTAGTGGCGTTTTCATCTTTCCAAACGGGAAAGTAGCGTTGATGGCTACTCATTTCGGTAGTAATCACTTCTGGGGGTAAATTGAGAAATTCCTGATCAAACTTGCCAGTCACTACAAAGGGAAATTCGACTAAGTTGGTTACTTCTGCTAATAATTCTTCGTCAATTAGGGCATAACCGCCCTTGGTTTTGGCTTCCACTTGCACTTGTTGCGCGATCGCGCTTTTTCTTTCTTCGGGATCAACCGTAATTTGAGCTTGTCTTAAGGTTTCCACATAGGCTTCAGGATAGCCAATCTCAATTTGTCGCGGTGATAAAACCCGATGTCCCCAAACATAACGATCAGCGGTAATGGTTTCTGATCCATTTTCTAAGGTTACGGGCAGCACTTCCTGATCCAAAAGGGTAACTAACCAACGAATGGGGCGGGGAAATCTTAAATTGCCATCTCCCCAACGCATAAACCGTTTCCCCTCCAAGCCAAAAATCCATTCTGGGGTTAATTCCTGCAAAATCTCGGCAGTGGAACGACCGCTTAGGGTCTTTTTGAGGAAAACAAAATCCCCTTTCTCTGTGGGGCGAATTTCGAGGTCTTCTACCGTGACTCCCTGTTTTTTAGCAAAGCCTTGCGCCGCTTTGGTGGGTTCCCCATTTTGGAATGCTGTTTGCGCCGGGGGGCCTTTAATTTCTTCTTCTCGATCCGCTTGTTTGGGCGGTAATCCTGTAATGACAATGGCTAAACGGCGCGGTGTTCCATAAACTTTAACCGTTTCCGAGGTTAAAAATTGCTCTTGTAGTGTTGTCGGAATCCGAGTTTGCCACTGCGCGATCGCGCTTTCTACAAAATCTGCCGGGAGTTCTTCTGTCCCAACTTCTAACAGGTAACTGACCATA
>JBKHER010000335.1:0-2671 GCA_046540715.1 Halothece sp. | reverse complement strand
ATATTATTTTTTTTATATTTTGCTTGACTAAATAACTATAAGGTTATAAATTATAGAAAGTGCCATGGTTCTGCCATGTGTGTCTTGAATTCAATGGAGTAATTAGAGTATGACAACAACCTTAGAACAACAAAACCAGAACTTATGGGAACGGTTTTGCCAGTGGGTAACCAGCACTGAAAACCGCCTTTATATCGGTTGGTTCGGCATTTTAATGATTCCTACCCTTTTAACCGCAACCACTTGCTTTATCATCGCCTTCATCGCAGCCCCCCCTGTAGATATTGACGGCATTCGGGAACCTGTGGCTGGTTCTCTTCTTTATGGCAATAACATTATCAGCGCGTCGGTCGTTCCAAGCTCTAACGCCATTGGGTTACACTTTTATCCGATTTGGGAAGCCACTAACTTAGACGAATGGCTCTACAATGGTGGCCCTTATCAACTCATTATCTTCCATTTCCTGATTGGAATTTTTGCTTATTTGGGACGGGAGTGGGAACTCTCCTATCGTTTAGGAATGCGTCCTTGGATTGCTGTTGCTTTCTCTGCTCCTGTTGCGGCTGCCACTGCAGTATTATTTATTTATTCAGTTGGCCAAGGGAGTTTCTCTGATGGAATGCCTTTAGGCATTAGTGGAACTTTCAATTTTATGTTCGTATTACAAGCTGAACATAATGTTTTGATGCACCCCTTCCATATGCTCGGTGTCGCCGGGGTATTCGGAGGCGCATTATTCTCCGCCATGCACGGTTCTCTCGTTACCTCCAGCTTAGTGCGTGAGACCACCGAAAACGAAAGCCAAAACAACGGCTACAAATTCGGACAAGAAGAAGAAACCTACAACATCGTTGCAGCGCACGGTTACTTTGGTCGCTTAATCTTCCAATACGCCAGCTTCAACAACAGCCGTAGCCTCCACTTCTTCCTCGCCGCTTGGCCAGTTATTGGCATTTGGTTTGCGGCGATGGCGGTTTCCTCTTTTGCTTTTAATCTTAACGGGTTTAATTTCAACCATTCTGTTTTAGATAGCCAAGGTCGTGTGATTGATACTTGGGCAGATGTTTTAACCCGCGCTAATTTGGGCATTGAAGTTATACATGAGCGTAACGTCCACAATTTCCCCTTAGACTTAGCATCTGGTGAAGCTACCCCAGTAGCAATGGAAGCCCCTGAAATTAATGGCTAATTCTGATTAGTTAGCTAACATTTCGCCCTCTCCTTCGGGAGGGGGTTTTTTATTGGTTAGTTTGTCGTTTGGCTTCGTAGAGTAAAAGGGAAGCCGCGATCGCGACATTTAAGGATTCTACCCCACCTCCTAGAGGAATTTTGACTTGTTCTGTGGCTAAACTCGCTAATTCTGGCGATAACCCTGCCCCTTCATTCCCCAGTAAAATCAGAGTAGGTTGCTGAAAATCTACTTCCCAGTAAGTTTTTTTGGCGGTGGGAAGGGTTGCTACAACTTGACCTGGAAATTCTTGAATTAAGGAAGCGATATCAGTTGTTACTGTCATGGGGAGACGAAACCACGCCCCCACCGAAGCCCGTAAGACTTTGGGATGATCCCATTCGACACTGTTTTCACTCGCCCAAATTCCCTCAACTCCTGTGGCGGCGGCGGTACGGATGATTGTTCCCATGTTGCCTGGGTCTTGTAATTGTTCTAAAATAATCCCTAGTTGGACAGTGGAGAGATTGGGACTTTTCCCTGATTGACGTGGCGCTGTGGCAACGATTCCATCAGGATTAACGGTGGTCGCGATCGCGCTTAACACTTCTTCTGAGACTATTTCCATGCGCTGGCTGTACTCCTCACATTGCTTCAGCAAATCAAGATTTCTTGACTGCCACTGGGAGGTATAACACACCGTTTCTAGGGGATACCCTAATTCACAGGCAGCTTCGAGTAAGTTAGTTCCTTCTAATAAGAAAAGATTTTGCGCCCTGCGATGTTTGCTGGTGTGAAGTTTCCGAATTTGTTTAATCAGTGGGTTTTTAATACTGGTTAGCATATAGCAATCTGATCTCATTTGTAAAAAATAGCTTAACTTCAGATCCCCCCTCACCCCCCTTAATAAGGGGGGAATTAAAGGGGGGAATTGAAGGGGGGTACAACTGATTTAGGACTGCTATAAATGTTAATTATAACCACCATTGGCAATCCCCTTGTGGGTTCGTGTGATAGAGTCCTTTTAAGGTTTTGTAGCCAATGCGATCGCTGGCATAAATGGGAACAGGAAGTTTCGGTTCTTGATATGAACCATGATGTAATAAACATAGTTTAAAAGTTGCTTCTAAAACATCTCTAAAGGGAGGAACAACTCCCTCTTGGCGAATTGTAATTCTAATTGGACTAGCAATTCCAACTTTTTGTGGCGGTTGTGTTGTTATTACAGTCGCTTCGGTATTAGAATGTCGAAATAGCAAATAACGATCTGGTATTTGTAGGGAATTACCTTGATAATTAAATAAACGAGTCGTTCTGTTTTTCGTGATTTCAACAAAAATAAATTGAGTATTAATTGCTTCTCCTCTTTCTTTCAAAAACGGAATTTCCTCGCCTCGAAACCGTCCATCCCGAAAGACTAATGCTGTTTTATTTGCTAAGTCTTTTTCTGGTGTAAACTTTCTCAAAATTTTCGGAGAAATCTCTTCTCCTTCTAAGCGATCT
>JBKHER010000334.1:0-2675 GCA_046540715.1 Halothece sp. | reverse complement strand
CCCTAGTAGCGACCGAGACGGTCGCATTACGGAAAATAATTGGAATAACTATAAAACCGATCGCGCTGGTAGAGTCGGTAAAACGTGGTTGTACAAGCAGAACAAACAATTCAACTCCTAGACAAACCTACCCAAGAACTCCTCAATTGGGCGGTAGAAATTGATGACTCGGATCTGAGTTATTTAGAAAAAGGGGCGGCGTTTGCCCGTCGTCTTGGCGCACACTATCGGGAAGATGGGTTAACCGAAATTGGCTTCTGGACTCCCGAATTAACAGGGGAAGTCATGCGCCCTCGTGCCATTTATTTAGAAATCTTTACCCCCACAAAACCGGTAGATTTTCAAGCCAAAAGCCAGACTCTTAAATTTAAGCGCGATCGCGTTCCCCTGTGTCAACAAGGAGAATACCTCTGGGGCGTTTATTCAGGGATGCAACCCGGTAACCGTCAACAACTAGGAAGTCTCTATTGGCTACGCTACGTGGATCCGCGAGAAGAATTACTAATCGATCGCGATGTCGTTCCTTACTCCCTTCCCTATGGAGTGTTTGGGCCAGCAGAAGTGTATGATCTTAATCAGCTGCAAAAAGAACGTCCCGACTTACCCTATTTCCAAGAAACCGCAAAAACTGATGACAACGGCAATATTCCCCGAGTGCCAGCCCCGAATAACATTCTACAACTGCACGTAGGAACAGCCTCCCAAGAAGGAACCTTTGCTGGTTTAACCCGCGTTTATCAAACCATTTCCAATAAATTAGCGCAAGGAGAACCATTAACTCCGACCGAAGAAAACTATATTGGCTATGATGCCGTGCAATTACTCCCCATTGAACCCACCATCGAATACCGCGATGATGATAGCCCCATTAGTGAGTTTTTTAATTTTGAAGATCAAAAAACCGACCCCCCAGACTCCGATCATCTCCCTTTAAGGGATGAAGTCGAAATTGAGGTCAAAAAGCCTAACACGCAAGATTGGGGATATGATGTCCCGATTTTGGGGTCTAGCGCCACCAATTCGGCGATTTTAGGCAGTTTACGCCCCCATGAAGTCATTGACTTTATTGCTACCCTACATAACTTCGCCACTGGCCCCATTCAAATTATCTATGATTTAGTGTATGGTCATGCCGACAATCAAGCGGAATTTCTCATTAACCGCCAGTTTCTCAAGGGCCCCAATATGTATGGGCAAGATTTAAACCATCAATTGCCAACAGTACGGGCAATTTTCCTCGAAATGCAACGGCGGAAACTCAATACAGGTGCAGATGGGATTCGTGTTGATGGCGGACAAGATTTTCGCTTCTTCAACCCCTTATCAGGAAGAGTGGAACAAGATGATGCTTATCTCCTCGCCATGAGTGATGTGGTGCAGGAAATTGGCGAGAATAAGCGGTTAATGTTTACCATTTTTGAAGATGGTCGCCCTTGGCCGGCCCCAGGATGGGAAGAAATTTCTACCTATCGCGATTTAATTAACCTCAAGCCCGAATCTTATCAATGGGGTCCCCTAATTTTTGCTCATAATACCCCTGCTTTAGCTGGATTTTGGGAACGGAAATGGCGGCGAGTCACCGAAGTAATGTTTGAAGGCGATCGCTGGATTACAGGCTGTGCTAACCATGACACCGTTCGCCGTGGCAATCAAATTGATCCCAATGAGGGCATTAACTGGAATTTAGGGAAAACCCTTCCCGAAGTCTTAGGAAATGCCTATGATAATCCTGCTACCAATATCTGGATTTATGGGTTTAGCCCCGGGATTCCCATGGACTTTATTAACTCCCTAATGCACGCCCCTTGGATGTTTTTCCGCAATACCGATGAACGCTATGGGGTAAAAGTTGTCTCAGAAGAGGTGGGCTTTTTAGATTGGCAAATTACTGAGGAAATTTACAATTGGGAAACCTCTTTTCCTCGCTTAAAATCCTTGGGATTTGAAACTTTAGAACAACTGCGAGAATTTGGGAAGGCATTACAAACCACCATGATTGAACGCGATTATGACCTCAATGCAGTCATTGAAGCCTATCACTCTTGCTTAGGAGAGAATACCGATCGCTGTGAGTTTCCCTTACTAATGCGTCTCAATCGCCCTGAAATGATGCAGTTTCTTCGTGAAATTGATATTCCCAAGTTAAAGGAATTTGCCCTCAAGTTTATGGAAGACTGTTATGAAATCTGTAATGTTGCTCATTATGGAGAAAGCCTAGAGCCAGAAAAAACCGCCTTTAATCTCAACTTACGTCAGTTTCGGAAACAGCATCCTTGGTTAAGTGAAAATTTAATTCCAGGCAGCGATCGTTTTAATAAAGTCAGTGAAGAAACTCATACCGTCTTTTATGGCGTGCGAAGTAATCCCCATTCTCCAGAAGAACAAGTGGCGATGGTAACCCACATGGGAGGTGATCCGATTACGGTAACTTTAGGGGATTGGTTGCAGTTAGACTTAAATCATTGGAAAATCGCAATTACTTCCCCAGGCTTAGAAGTTGATGATCTCAGCTGTTTTGAATTAAAAGACTCCCAAGGGCTTCTCTTGCATCATCTTAGTCAAACTTAAGTCTCGGTCGCCACTAATACCCAATTTAAATCCACAGCAGCTTAAAAAGAATATGTTAGCTGTCTGAGAAAATTACAAACCCCACGGAGAATGGAATCGTGGGGCAA
>JBKHER010000333.1:0-2694 GCA_046540715.1 Halothece sp. | reverse complement strand
GCAAATTTATCATGGATTAAACGAGTCATGAAATCTTTCAGCAATGAATCAGTTTTTTGTTATTCGTTATACCACTTTAAAAAAGTCAGGTTACAGTAGATTCCCCCCCTTAGTAAGGGGGGTTGGGGGGATCGTTGTGTAGCGCCAATTATTCAAAATGGTATTATTTGTTCCTGTAATGGGAGTAACTCTTGGAAAGTTTAACAAATCTAGGAAACAGTTCAAATAAGAGTTGCGATCTAATCAGAAAGAGGCGATAGAAGAGTGATAGATATCTGAATTTTAAAGCGCGATGTGCGTAGTAGCCTGTGGCTGATCGCGCTACTTTTCAATCAACTCTAAAGAGGCAATTTTGGGATCAATAATTTTCCGTCCTAACCCAGAAAATTCCACTGCTAAGTTTGTTTTTTTGCCACTTCCCAAAACATGAGTCACTGTTCCTTCGCCAAAGGTTTGATGAAAAACGCGATCGCCGACTTGCCAATTTTGCACCGATTCTTGTTGCTTTTTCGCTGTCTTTTTCTCTTGGCGGCGAGGCTTAATGGGAGGGGAACTATAATTGACTAATTCTTCAGGCAATTCACTTAAAAATTGTGAGGGAATGGCTGGTTCTCGCGAACCCCATAAGCGACGTTCTTCTGCATAAGAAATAAACAACTGTTCTTGGGCGCGAGTAATACCGACATAGCATAAGCGTCGTTCTTCTTCTAACGCTGCTGGGTCATCTAAAGTGCGACGATTCGGAAATAACCCTTGCTCTAACCCTACCAGAAAAACAACAGGAAATTCTAATCCTTTGGCGGCGTGTAAGGTCATTAAAGAGACTCTTTCTTCCTCATTGAGGTTATCAAGATCAGAGGCTAAGGCGGCGTTAGCTAAGAACCCTTCTAAACTATTATCTTCATTTTCTTCCGCAAATTGTGTCATTGCACTGTCTAATTCTTTTAAGTTTTCGAGGCGATTGTCTGCTTCATCGGTTCCCTGATTTTGTAAGTCTTGACGATATCCAGAGTCACTCAAAATTCCGTCTAAAATTTCTACGGCGGGTAATTGATCTAAGTTCCCTTGGTAACGTTGAATGAGTTTCGCAAATTCATTAACTTTTTTACTCGCCCGTCCCGCTAATGTATTGACTGACGTTTCATCACTGATAATTTCCCACAAGGGAACGCCTAATTCTTGGGAGGCACTAATTAATTGATCAATGGTTTTTTGTCCAATGCCGCGACGAGGGGTGTTAATAATACGGAGGAGGCTAACGCTATCATTCGGATTGGTGAGTAACCGTAAATAGGCTAACGCATCTTTAATTTCTTTACGATCATAAAACTTTAATCCGCCAATAATTTGATAAGGAATATCGGCGCGGATGGCTTCTTCGATAACTCGGGATTGGGCATTGGTACGATATAAAATGGCAAAGTCTCCCCAACTGAGTTCTGGATTTTCTTTGTGTAAATTCAGGAGTTGACGACGAATAAATTGTGCTTCTTCAATTTCGTTATCAGCTTTATAACAATAAATGTCTTCCCCGTAACCGCGAGTTGGCTTAAGAACTTTGTCGATGCGTTCACTATTATTTTCAATGAGGATATTGGCAACTTCTAGGATATTTTCGCGCGATCGATAATTTTCTTCTAATTTGACCATGGTTCGGGTATCGTCATCGGGTAGTCCATCCCCAAAGTCTTGTTGAAATTCTAATAAGATGGTAAAGTCTGCCATGCGGAAAGAATAAATGG
The DNA here is from genome assembly GCA_046540715.1 of Halothece sp. Taxonomy (GTDB): domain Bacteria; phylum Cyanobacteriota; class Cyanobacteriia; order Cyanobacteriales; family Rubidibacteraceae; genus Halothece. The sequence continues at coordinate 952 of JBKHER010000333.1, read as the reverse complement.
ATTGATCCGCATCTCCAACAACAAAAATAGATCTATTCTCCCAATTTAAGTTTTGTTTGTTGGTTTCACCATTGGTGGCAAGGAGATTAATTAATTGATATTGAATGCGATTGGTATCTTGATATTCATCTACCAGAATATGTTGAAACTGTTTATGCCAGTAGCCTAAAATTGATTCGTTTTGAGAAAATAATCGCGCTGGAATAAGGATTAAATCATCAAAATCGAGGGCATTATTGCTGGCAAGTTGAGATTGATATTCTTGATAAACTTCCGAAACGACTCGACCCCGATAATTGGGTTGTTCTTTCAGGACATCTTCAGGATAAAATCCTTGATTTTTGGCATTACTTATGCTATAGCGAAGATAACGGGGATTGAATTTTTTATCGTCTAAATTTAATTGTTTGGTGACAATATTTTTAACTAGACTTTGGGCATCTGATTCATCATAAATGGTAAAGTTGCGATTCCATTGATACCCTTTTGGGTCTTGATATTTATTGATATCTTGCCGTAAAATGCGAGCAAATAGACTATGAAAGGTTCCAATCCAAAGATGTTTGGTAATGTCTTTATAAACGCGCGATCGCAGCTGAGTCTGTTGATGTTCAGGGAGTAATTCTAGTCGTTCTTCTCCTTTTTCTTGGGCAAGCCGTTGGGCAAAAATCAACTCAATGCGCTCTTTCATTTCTTTAGCAGCTTTATTCGTAAATGTCACTGCTAAAATGTTCTCTGGATTAACCTTATGATTTAAAATTAAATGAGCAATGCGATAAGTTAACGCTCGGGTTTTGCCAGACCCCGCCCCAGCGACGACTAACAAGGGGCCACAAAAATGCTGAACTGCTTGGCGTTGAGATTCATTCAGTCCGTCTAAAAAGTCCGTTTCTACTGGCATAAGATGAATTAAGATACCATTCCTCAATAACCTCTAGTGTATCTAATTTGT
>JBKHER010000332.1:0-2704 GCA_046540715.1 Halothece sp. | reverse complement strand
ACCGAGACGGTCGCACTACTAGCCACCGAGATGGTCGCACTACGGAAACGAATTGGAATGACTATAATATGAAATTGATTAATTCATGCTAAACACGACAAATCCCTTCGCCAACTATCAACTCCAGTCTTCTTGGTCGGTATCTTCCTTACTATAAACTCGTCTTTGCTGATGAATTTCTCGGGTTTTAGCGAATAATTCTTCTTCGGTTAGCCCCCACTGTTGTAATAATAAATCTAAGTCCCGTTGCAAGTCGTTTGCCCCTGGGAAATTTTTGTAGCGAATGCGTAAACGGGCTAATTCTGCCAAGTTATAATCGCTTATTTCTTCCTGGAACAAACGCTCAACAACGGCTTTATCTTCTTTTTCTCTAGGATGTTTTTGCTGGGGAGACTGACTCATTAGCAATTAAGGCTTCCACACGGGCTTTAATTTCATCCCGAACACGGCGAAAGGTGTCTAAGGGTTGTCCATCAGGATCGTCTAATTGCCAATCTTGAAAGACATCCCTTGTTACCCATTCTGGCGGTAAATTAACGCCACAACCACATAAGGAGATCACAACATCGTAATCTTCTGGATTGTAGGCAGTAACAGGATCAGAGGTTTGATCGCTAATATCAATGCCGATTTCTGACATCACCTCAATCGCGGTGGGATGAACTCGTGAGGCTTCTAAACCTGCACTAGCTACTTTAATTTTACCGTCTCCGAGGGTACGGGCAAACCCCTCTGCCATTTGGGAACGACAGGAATTTTTTTTGCAGATGAAAATAACGTTTCTCATGGCTTGAATCTCCTTAATTTAAGAGGTGGCTTTTTGGGCTGTTTCTATAACTTCTTGTTGGGCTTTTTCTTTGCGCTCGCTGTAACGGTCTGTGAGATAATCCACATGATCGCGCATGAGCATGGTGATTTTATAGAGTTCTTCCATAACATCCACAACGCGATCGCGATACCGAGACTCTTTCATCGTTCCATCCTCATGAAACTCTTGATAGGCTTTAGCAACGGAAGACTGATTGGGAATCGTAAACATCCGCATCCAGCGTCCTAGCAAGCGCATACTATTCACAGCATTAAACGACTGAGATCCCCCACTGACCTGCATTAAAGCAAGCGTTCTCCCCTGAGTCGGACGCACCGCCCCGATGCTTAAAGGAATCCAATCAATTTGATTCTTCAGCACTCCTGTCACATTACCATGCATCTCAGGAGAACACCAAACCTGACCTTCTGACCATTGAGAGAGTTCTCGCAGTTTTTGCACTTCGGGATGGGTTTCTTCCACTTGCCCTTTCACAGGGAGGTTATGGGGATGGAAGAACTTGACTTCTGCACCAAATCCTTCCATAATTCGCGCAGCTTCTTCTGAGAGTAAACGGCTATAAGATCGATCTCTGAGAGAACCGTAGAGAAATAGAATTTTCGGGGGATGATTGCTCATGTATTCTGATAATCTCCTTTTACGCAACGTGGATCAAGTAAAGTGGCTTTTTCGGGTTCGCGTTTAAACCAGAATGCTGTTCGCTTACAGAACTTCACTAGCATTAACATCACAGGCACTTCAATTAAAACCCCGACCACTGTAGCAACGGCAGCACCAGAGTTTAAGCCAAATAAAATCACCGCTGTGGCAATAGCAACTTCAAAGTGATTACTCGAACCAATTAACGCCGCTGGGGCTGCATCTTCATAGGAAAAGTTGAGTTTCTGGGCAATTAAGTAAGTCAGCCAAAAGATAAAATTAGTTTGGATGAAAAGGGGAACCGCAATTAGAAGGATATGGAAGGGGTTCTCGACAATGACATCTCCCTGCAAGGCAAAGAGAAGAACCAAAGTCACGAGTAAAGCTGCCGTATTAATAGGACTGAGATATTTTAAGAAGTAGCGATTAAACCACGCTTCTCCTTTATACTTAAATATCCAGTAACGGCTGTACATTCCAGCAGCGAGAGGTAGTGCCACGTAAATTAATACGGATAGCACCATCGTTTGCCAAGGAACAACAATTTTATTAGCTTGTAATAACCACCCTCCTAACGGTGCATAGAGAAATAGCATGGCTAGGGAATTAATCGCCACCATAACGAGGGTATGCCCTTGGTTGCTATAGGAAAGATAACCCCACATCAACACCATGGCGGTACAGGGCGCAATTCCCAATAAAATAGCACCTGCAATATAAGAGTCAGCTAAAGCCATTTCTTGTCCACCGCGAACGATTTCTGTTCCTTCTATGAGAGGACTAAACAGCCAACCTAAGAAGACTTGAGCAAATAAAACCATGCTAAAGGGTTTGATCAGCCAGTTAATGGCTAAGGTTAATAGGACGGGTTTTGGGGTTTGGGCAGCTTCTACGGCTTGGGAAAAGTCAATTTTCACCATGATGGGATACATCATGAAAAATAAGCACACCGCAATGGGAATGGAGACTTGATAAATGCTCATGGAATCTAGGGTCTCAGCAACTCTGGGAAAGGTTCTTCCCAAGATAATCCCACCGATGATGCAAAAAAACACCCAAACGGTCAGATAACGCTCAAAAAAGCTCAGTTTTCCCCCAGCTTGGGGGGCATTTTCATTGGTTTGACTATTGATTGTCATGGCAGTTACAACTTACGCCTACCTCTCTAATATATCAAAAAAATTTGATATGTCATGGTAATACCATTTTGGACAATTGGCGCTACATTCAGATCCC
>JBKHER010000331.1:0-2743 GCA_046540715.1 Halothece sp. | reverse complement strand
TGCGTCGGGGCGTTTGCTCAATACACTTGATATTAGATAACGTTTCTATTATTACTTATTACTTAACTGCGTTATGACCTTAACTGTTTTTAATAGCCTAACTCGCCGCCAAGAACCCTTTACCCCCCTAGAAGCGAATAAAATTCGGATGTACTGCTGTGGCATTACCGTATATGATTACTGTCATCTCGGTCATGGACGCACTTGTTTAATTTGGGATGTGGTGAGACGTTATCTGGAATGGCGAGGCTATGAAGTGCGATATGTTCAGAATTTTACCGATATTGATGACAAAATTCTCAAACGCGCCCAAAACGAAGGCGTAACTATGGAGGAAATTTCCGAACGGTTTATTGCTGCCTATTTTGAAGATATGGAAAGGTTGGGCATTAAAAAAGCTGATGCTTATCCTCGCGCTACCCACGCCCTTGATGGGATTCAGCGATTAGTTTCGCAACTAGAAAGGAAAGGCTATGCCTATCCTGCTAATGGCGATGTCTATTATTCTGTGCGCCAGTTTCCAGAATATGGCAAACTTTCGGGACGGAAATTAGAAGACTTAAAAGCTGGGGCAAGTGGACGCTTAGAAGAAAGTGATCCCGATGCCGAGAAAAAGCGCGATCCCTTTGATTTTGCCCTCTGGAAGGCAGCTAAACCCAATGAACCCTCTTATGCCTCGCCTTGGGGAAATGGTCGCCCAGGGTGGCATATTGAATGCTCGGCGATGGTGAAACAGGAGTTAGGAGAAACCATTGATATTCATGTGGGAGGCGGGGATTTAATGTTCCCTCACCATGAAAACGAAATTGCCCAGTCTGAAGCTGCCACAGGAAAGCCTTTAGCCCGTTATTGGCTACACAATGGCATGGTGAAGGTGGATGGGGAAAAAATGTCCAAGTCGTTAGGGAACTTTATCACCCTGCGTGACTTGCTGAATACAGTTGATCCCATGGTTGTTCGCTTGTTTATTCTCCAAGCCCATTATCGTAAACCCCTTGACTTTACCGAAGAAGGATTAGAAGGGGCAAGAAATGGGTGGAATACGTTACGAGAAGGCTTACGCTTCAAAGAGAATTATGGTAAGCAACTGGGTTGGACCCCCCTCAGTTCCCCCACTTCGTGGGGGGAGGTAAGAGAGGAATGGGGGGTTGATGAAACCATTACTCAACGCTTTGCAGAGATTGTGGATGATGATTTTAATTTTGCGGGTGGACTAGCAATTTTATTTGAGTTAGCCAAAGAGTTACGCAAAGAAGGGAATTTATTAGTTCATCAGGGCAAAACTGAGGCTTCTGCTGAGGAATTAGCGGTAAAATGGCAGACTTTAACCGAATTAGCAGAGGTTTTTGGTTTAACTGTAGAAATTGAAGAAACGGCTTCCTCTCAATCCCCAACATTAAGTGATGAGGAAGTCCAAGCTCTCATTGAAAAACGGGCAGTTGCCCGTCAGGAGAAAAACTTTTCTGAAGCAGATCGGATTCGAGATGAGTTAACGGAAAAAGGCGTGGTCTTAATTGATCAACCTGGAGGAGAAACTCGTTGGTATTGGGACACCCATTAGTCATTGGTCACCCTTGGACAAGTGGAACACTGAGCTTGTCGAATTGCTCAGGGCAAGTTGGTCATTAGTCATTGGTTTACAAATAACGAATAACAAACAACAAAGGACAAACAACAAAGGACAAACAACAAAGGACAAAGGACAATTGCTATACTTGCTTATGAGAGCTAAAGTTAACACCTATTGAGAGTAAAGAATGCAGCCGACTGACCCGAGCAAGTTTACGCAACAAGCCTGGGATGTAATTGTTGATTCACAAGAAGTTGCCCGTCGCTTCAAAAATCAAGAGTTAGAAGTAGAGCATGTCATGCTCACCCTATTCTCTACAGAAGGGGTTGCTAACCAAATTTTAGAATCTAAAAAAGTTGATGTCTCCCGTCTGCAACAACAGTTAGAAGTATTTGCCAATCGTCAGCGCAAGTCAATACGGGTTGATGAACTCTATTTGGGGCGAGGACTGGATACACTGCTCGATCGCGCTGAGAAAGCCCGTAGCAGTTGGCAAGATGAGGCGATTAGTGTCGAACACCTCTTATTAGGGTTTGCAGAAGATGACCGTGTAGGGAGACGATTATTACGCCCCTATAGTGTTGATCCCCAAGATATTGAGGCGGCAATTAAGGAGTTTCGCGCTAGTCGCCCTAAACAAGAAAAATCCGCTGGCAAAGAGGAAAAAGAGTCCGAGAAAGAAGAAGAACAAACGCCATTAGAAAAATATGGACGGGATTTAACTGAACAAGCCAGTGGCGGCAAATTAGACCCAGTTATTGGTCGCGATGAGGAAATTCGTCGGGTGGTGCAAGTTCTCTCCCGTCGGTCTAAAAATAATCCTGTTTTAATTGGAGAACCAGGTGTCGGAAAAACCGCGATCGCGGAAGGGTTAGCCCAACGTATTGTCAACGGAGACGTTCCCGAATCCCTGAAAAATCGACAGTTAATTGCTCTCGATATGGGAAGCCTCATTGCTGGGGCAAAGTATCGCGGGGAATTTGAAGATCGCTTGCGAAAAGTCTTGCGCCAAGTGACCCACTCGGAAGGACAAACCGTTCTCTTTATTGATGAATTACAAACCGTGGTCGGTACTGGATCGGGTCAAGGCACCATGGATGCGGGCAACCTCTTAAAACCGATGCTAGCACGGGGAGAATTGCGCTGTATTGGGGCAACAACTCTGGATGAATA
>JBKHER010000330.1:0-2770 GCA_046540715.1 Halothece sp. | reverse complement strand
TTGAGAGCCGTAACAGTTTCCTGTTTTGTGGGAAATTCTTTGTGGAGATTGTTAACTTCTAAGTGCATAAGTAACTCCAAATTAATAACAACTAAAAAAATTAAACTGCCCATTTACAAGACAATCGCAATAAGAATCGAAACGATAAATCAATTAAAAAGCCAATTAGCCCCAAAACAATTAAACAAGCGAAAATTTCATCTGTATTCAAGACTCGTTGCGCCCGTGAAATTCGTTTACCTAAGCCTTCATCTGCTGCCAGTAATTCAGCAACAATCAGCAAATTCCAAGAGGTGGCAATATTAATGCGAAAGGTATCAATAATATTGGGAATAACATAAGGCAAAATAACTTGAAATAGCACCTGCCAGCGCTTTCCCCCTAAGGTATAAGTAGTTTCAATTAACTCTTTGGGAACAAACTTCACTGCATCCATAATCATTAAAATGTTAAAGAAAAGTGTCCCAATAAAAATCAGAAAAATTTTCGGTTCTTCTCCTAATCCCAGATATAAAATCAGTAGAGGAAGAAACGCAGACGCAGGCATATAACGGACAATACCAATTAACGGTTCCAATAAAGCGCGAATACTCGCAAAAGCTCCCATGCCAATGCCCACAGGAATAGAAATGACTGCAGCCAACAAAAAGCCTGCTGCCACTCGCAAAACACTAGCAACCGTATCTTGTAGTAGAAACCCCTGTTCCCATAAGCGAACAAAGGCTTCCCCTACCTGAACTGGACTTGGTAAGAAAACATCGCGAACTCCGCCCCAAGTGGAAGCAGCCCACCATAATGAGAAAGGGATTAAGACCGAAATAATCATTAATCCCCATTGCAAAGGGCGTGGAATATCCTCAGCAATACGCCAAAAAATCGTTGGAGATAATCCTTGTGATTGCTTTTTTTTCTTTGAGGATTGACTGACAGACATATTAGACATGATTAATTTTCATCCGCATAAGTTTGCACAAAACTATCATTAAATAAGCCACTTAAGTCCGGCACTTCCGGAATAAAATCAACATTGACCATAAACTCTCCCATCTCTTGCGCCGCATAGGGCATATGGGTCATATCATCCCCATCCGTAAACGCTTCTAAATTTTCTTCAATGGTAAAAATGCGAGTTCCCTCTTTAAATAGTTCCATTTCTTCTGCACTAACATTCGCTCTTTCTGCCATAATTTCATCAGACCGTTCAGGATTTTCTTCCATAAACTCCAAAACATCAAACCAAGTATTAACGAGAGCCTGAACTTGGTCGGGACGTTCATCCACTAAAGTTTGGGTTGTTACTAATAAGTCTGGAATTGCCCCCGGAAACGCTTCGGAACTAATTAATTCATGGCTTCCTTCTCGTTCTAAAGCCCTTAACCAAAACGGGGGAAACGCTCCCACAGCATCAGCTTGTCCCGAAACAAAGGCTGCTACAGCTGACCCCGTTTCTAAGTCCTTAATATTGACATCACTACGAGACATTCCAGCCTCATCTAGGGCTAAAGATAAAAGAAAATCGTCAACCACGCCAGCTTCAATGGCAACATCTCTTCCCTCTAAATCACTTACAGATTCAATTTCTTCAATGGCAATAATTTTGTCATTCCCATCAGAATTATCATTAACTAAAACCGCAACTTCGCCTTCTACCGCATCCCCTGCAAAAGAAACGGTATCATTTAAAGTTTGACAATTGGCATCTAATTGTCCAGCAGCTAGGGCTTCCATAGAAGCAGTATAATCATCAAACCATTGCAGTCTGACATTTGCCCCATTTTCTTCAAATAATCCCTCTTCTTCCGCAATTGCCCAGGGCCACCACCCTGCCCAGTTACTATATCCTAAAACAACTGGTTCTCCATTCGTATCCGAGGTGGTATCCGTTGCGCCATTACAACTGACAACCAGTAATAAACTTAAACAGAATAAACCGAATTTTGTCAGAATTTTTGGTAGCTGCATCATAACTCCTTATTGACTCACCATTACTTCGGGTTTGACTTGTTGATAAACCCAATCCAACCAAAGGTTTAACCCTTCTCCTGTCTTTGCAGAAACCGGAATAATGGTGACATTGGGATTAATTTGGCGGACATTATTTTCAATGCGTTTAATATCAACATCTAAATGGGGGGCTAAATCCATTTTGGTTACTAAAAGACAGTCTGCTTCTTGAAACATGACCGGATATTTTAGGGGTTTATCTTCTCCTTCGGTAACACTGAGGAGCGCAACTTTCGCGTGTTCTCCCACTTCAAATTCTGCTGGACAAACTAAGTTGCCCACATTTTCCACAAAGATTAAATCAAAAGTTTCAGGTTGATATTGTTCCTGTAACTGATGGAGTCCACCGGCAACCATTTGGGCATCGAGATGACAAGAACGTCCGGTATTAATAGCAATAATCGGAACGCCATATTGTCGTAATCTATCAGCATCTAATTCGGTGGTCATGTCTCCTTCAATAACCGCTAAATTGAGAGTTAAGGAAAGAGTGGAAAGAGTTTTTTCTAATAAGACGGTTTTTCCAGCCCCAGGGCTACTCATTAAATTTAGACAAGTAATCCCCCAAGCATCGAAATGTTCTCGGTTATGATCAGCTTCGGTTTGGTTAGCATGAAGGAGGTTCACTCCTAGAGCAGCATCAAAAGTTTGGTGCATGGCTTTTTTTCTTAAGAAAAGTTATCTAAAGGTTAGCTAATAATGCTTCGGTTGTATATTCAATGTGATCAATTTTTAGCTCTCTTCCTGAGCGAATATCATCCATGGG
>JBKHER010000329.1:0-2791 GCA_046540715.1 Halothece sp. | reverse complement strand
GTAGTTTTTCTTCTTCTTTACTATCCACTTTCCACTGTCAACTTGTTTGAATTAATGTAAAAAGTGACGGATTCCAGTACAAATCATTACTAAACCCAGTTCATTCGCCGCTTTAATCGAATCCTCATCACGACGGGATCCCCCCGGTTGAATAATGGTTGTAATTCCCGCTTTGGCTGCCATTCGCACGGAGTCATCAAAGGGGAAAAATCCATCACTGGCTAAAGTGGCTCCCTGAGTTTTCTCTCCCGCCTCTTTGACGGCAATTTCTAAAGCCCCGACGCGGTTCATTTGCCCGGCTCCTACGCCAATAGTAGCGCGATCGCGCGTTAAGACAATGGCATTGGATTTCACGTGCTTGGCAGCTTTCCAAGCAAACACCATTTCCGCCAGTTGTTCCTCACTGGGCTGTTTTTCCGTAACCACTTCCCACTGTTGCGGATCATCGACAACATCATCCATGGCTTGCACTAAAAAGCCCCCTGCAATCACTTTTACCATTTCTTTAGGGCCCGTTTGCAAATCAGGCATAATTAAAACCCGCAAATTAGACTTTTTACCCAGTACCTTTTTCGCTTCTGGGGTACAATCGGGGGCAACAACACATTCTAAGAAAGTTTGTGTCATTTCTGTCGCTGTCGCCTCATCTATGGCTTGGTTCATTGCCACAATTCCCCCAAATGCCGAAACCGAATCCGCAGCAAACGCGCGTTTATAGGCTTCACATAACTGGGAGTGGGAAGCAATGCCACAGGGATTGGTATGTTTTAAGATGGCAGCCGTGGGCTTTTCGGTAAACTCATTAATAATCCGCCGCGCCGCTTCTAAATCCACAAGGTTATTGTAGCTGAGTTCTTTTCCTTGTAATTGGTTTGCCTTTGCCCATCCTGTGGGAGTAACGCCTGTTTGATACCAAGTTGCTGGTTGATGGGGGTTTTCCCCGTAACGGAGAACTTGTCGCTGTGTTCCCGTTAAACTAAATTCTTTAAATTCTTGGGGTAGGGGGGCAGCTGCTTCTTCCGTTAACCCCCCTAAATAGGCACTAATGGCTTGATCATACTCTGCGGTTAGGGTAAAGGTTTCGAGGGCGCAAGTTTGACGAAAAGTAAGAGAGGGTTTGCCGCCACTGGCTTCTAATTCCTCTAAATAGGCTTGATATCGTTGGGGGTTAGAAATGACGGTGAGATGTTGATAGTTTTTTGCTGCCGCTCTTAGCATAGCAGGTCCCCCAATGTCAATATTTTCGATGGCTTCAGCGACGGTAACATCAGGTTGATTAATGGTGGCAACAAAGGGATAAAGATTGACCACAATTAAATCAAAAGGACGGATATCATTATTTTCTAAGTCGGTTTGATCGTCTGCGCGATCGCGCCGTGCTAAAATTCCCCCATGAATGCGCGGATGAAGGGTTTTTACTCGTCCCTCTAAAATTTCAGGGAATCCCGTGTAATCGGACACCTTCGTCACCGAAATTCCCTCATCTTGCAGGGTTTTTGCCGTTCCCCCACTACTGACAATTTCAAAATCAAATTTCGTGACCAATTGCTGGGCAAATTCAACAATTCCCGTTTTATCGGAAACGCTAATTAACGCTAACTGCTTCACTGTTTTCTCCTTAATTCATTAACTCCCATAACTATCAGTTTTGACTTTACCGCGAAAGACCACATACTGATAAATGTTATACGCCAGCATAATGGGAATCAAGAAGCCGATAAAGGTTAGCATAAACACTAAGGCACTGGGATCGGCCGCAGCTTCATAAACCGTAATCGAACGAGGAATAATGTAGGGGAAAACAATAATCCCTAAGCCTAAAAACGAGAGTAAGAAAATTAAAACTGTCCAAACAAAGGGGGCAATTTCTTTTTCTTGGTTTAAACTTTGTAATAATTGCCAGATTAAAACTGCTCCTAAGATAGGAATCGCCGCAAAAATGTAAACTAGTGGGGCATCAAAAAGGCGCGATCGCGCTTCTTCTAAAAAAATGGGCGTGGTAATGGTAATTAAAACCGCCCCAATTAGGGTGGTAACCGCAGCTAGTTTCGCTGTACGATAGTGGGTTTTTTGTAACGCTCCTTCCGTTTTCATCACCAAATAAGTTGAGCCACTTAACACATAGCCCTGAATCAAGGTTAGCGTTACTAATATTGAGGGCAAACTTAACCAATCCCAAGTCCCGCCAATAAAATGCCCCGCACTATCCACCTCAATTCCTGTTAACACGCCACCGAGGGCAAATCCTTGTCCTACTGTTGCCACTAAACTCCCCAATCCAAAGGCAGCATTCCAGAAAAACTTACGATTAGAATGTTCTCGAAACTCAAACGCCACTCCACGGAAAATAAAGCCAAATACCATCAACCAAATTGGGATATATAATGCGCTTAAAATGGTGCTGTAAGCCAAGGGAAACGCCCCAAATAACGCGCCTCCCATCAACACCAGCCAAGTTTCATTAGCATCCCAAACATTGCTTAGACTGGTCATTAACAAGCCGCGGCGTTCTTCATTCGAGGAAGTAATCGAGAGAATCCCCACCCCTAAATCAAACCCATCAAGGGTGACATAGAGAAAGAGAAATAACGCTAAAATCACGAACCAAACTTGCGGTAAAAAGTATTCAAGAGTTTCCATAACTAAATCCAAGAGGTAAGATTTAAATCCCGATCATGGGGAAATTTTTAGCAATAATGAAATCAACGAAGCCCGATTGCTATCCTAACGCTACACTGATAAAACGTCATAATTGCCAAATATCTTTAAAACTTCTGTGTATTGCGGTAAC
>JBKHER010000328.1:0-2817 GCA_046540715.1 Halothece sp. | reverse complement strand
TCTTCCTTCTTCTGTATTTGGAAAATCGTATTTAACGCTATTGGGGTCACGACGACTCATTAAAACTCTTAAGGCTTCTGTATCTTCTTTGTTTTCTAAAACATACGCTCTTAATTGAGCTTTATTCATTGTTTCAAAGTTAGGTTTCATTAGGGTAAAAACTCCCAAACTCCATCTGCATAAATGATAATTTCAATATCTCGTCCTGCCAAGATATAAATTTCTTCTTTAAGATCATCAAAACGAAATAGAAGAATATCCTGATAAAGATCAGAAAGGCTTTGACAAATTTCAACCGATTTAGTTGCTTGTTCTAAAGTTAAAGAATTCAACTTGCTCTCAATGATAACATCTTTCATTGTACTTCATAATTGTATCAAAAATTACTAATGCAAATTGATAAATATCATTAGAGGTTGCGGCTAAATTGTCTTTGCGCGATCGCGCTTTTTTCAGCAAACCCTAATTACAAACTTATAATTTAATAATTTAAAGTGTTTTCAGCCCCCCTAAGTGATAGATTCAGCATTAATCCGCACCTAATCATAGCTTAAATCGCATACTCAGGCTCTTCCTGAGCCATCACCAACTCTAAGATTAAAAATTTCCACGGGATCAATGGGATCAGCAGGAGTAAAGCCAAAAATTTGAGAATAGAAATAAAACTCCCCATCTAAAGCCCGTTTGATATTCTCAGCGCGGCGGAAACCATGTTGTTCCCCTTCAAAGGGAACATAAGCCACAGGTAATCCTTTCTCTTGAATCGCCTCCACCATTTTTTCCGCTTGATTCGGCGGAACTACCTTATCTTCTAAGCCTTGGAAAAAGATCACAGGACACGATAATTGCTCTGCATGATAAATCGGCGATCGCGCTTTGTAAACGTCCTTCTCTTGGGGATATTTTCCCACCAAGGTATCTAAATATCGCGACTCAAACTTATGGGTTTCTTGCGCCAGTGCTTCTAAATCACTCACCCCATAATGACTTGCCCCGGCGTGAAATACATCCCGAAAAGTTAACGCCGCTAATGTTGTATAACCCCCTGCACTTCCCCCTGTAATTGCCAAGCGGTTACCATCAACTTTCCCGACATTCGCTAAATATTGCGCCGCATTGACACAATCATCCACATCAACAATTCCCCAATTCTTGTATAACCGTTGTCGATACTCTCGACCATAGCCGGTACTACCGCCATAATTGACATCAACAAAGCCAAAACCGCGACTGGTCCAGTATTGAATTTTTAAATTAAAGCGGGGACTGGTGGCTGCTGTGGGGCCGCCATGACTTTTCACGACTAACGGCGGTAAGGTATTCTCTGGGGCAGTATAGTCTTTATTTTGGGGCGGGTAGAACCAAGCATAAGCCGTTTTATTCTCCGTTGTGGGGAAGGCAATGGGTTCAGGAACCGACAAATAGCCCGTATCAATATCTAAATTGGTCGCTTGTTTGAGAACTTCCTGTTCACCTGTTTTTAGGTTCATCTGGACAACAGAAGTGGGAGTGGTTGGCGAACCGCCGAGGAAAACAATATTATCGCCTTGGGCATGAATTGAACCAATATCGGTATAACCGACATCTAATGTATGGAGGGTTTTTGTATTCAGGTCTAACGTTGCCAGATACCACTGTCCATTTTGGGTATAAGTACAAACAATTTTCTCGGAAGAAATAAAATCATACAAAGATAAGCCAAAAACCCAATGGGGAGACCCAAATTCCGCTTCCATCTCACATAACGCTTCTACTTCCCCATCAGCATTCAAGCGATATAAATTCCACCAGTTGTTACGGTCAGAAACGAAATACAACTGTCCATCTGGCGACCAAAGAGGATGACAAACCGCTTCTCCTTCTCCTCCTGCAATCACCTGTACATCACTAATCGTTCCATCCTCATTAATCGTTCCCGTACAGAGGCGAGTATTATCCCAAGGCATATTAGGATGATTCCATTCTACCCAAGCTAAAGTTGTACCATCGGGACTCAGTCGCGGGGAAACATAAAAATCACACCCCGAAACCAAAGGGATGACCCTTCCTGTGTTTAAATCAATAGCAGCAATATAATTTTGGGGTTCGGCATCAACAAGATGTTCACTATTTTCGCAAATCCCGATCGCGCGTAGGTTGCAGACCGAGCCGTAGGCATCGCGCCCTTGATCCAACAATAACTCAGCATAGCACCGTTTTGTCTCCGCAGTTAACGGCACTGGTTCCGCATCAGGAGAAACCTGTTTATAAATCCGTTGGTCAGCAAAATTAGAAAAATAGACAGTTCCATCAGCCACCAAAAACGCGCCGCCGCCATATTCATGGACCCTTGTGCGAACATTGTAGGGAGACGGGGTCACATCTTCTACTTTTCCCTCTAGAGTGCGTCGTACTAAGACCGAACGTCCCCCCTCTGAGGGTCGTCCTTCCAACCAATAAATCTCTTGGTGATCATAGACCACACCTCCTAAGCCGATACTTTCGGCAACAATTAAATCAGAGGTAATAGGAGACTTCCAACTACCAAACGGGGCAATATTTTGACTGGACATTGTTATAAAATGACGGAACTGCACCCTAATATTATCAAGAAACAAAACAATTATAGTGAAGGAGAGCGCGATCGCGTACTCTTTTCTTGGTAAATGATAACTAATTAGCGATCGCTGTTATATTGTTGAGCAACATTAATCAACATTCTCAAAGCAGAATTAACCGCAGCCCCTCACCGTAGTAGTGCGACCTCACCGTAGTGCGACCGTCTCGGTCGCCACTAATCCCCAATTTCAAGCCGCCACTAATCCCCAATTTCAAGCC
>JBKHER010000327.1:0-2876 GCA_046540715.1 Halothece sp. | reverse complement strand
ATTTAAGCGTTGGTAGTTATGGATATTTCTCTTATTTTCGGTTCTGGAAGTTTGTCTCAAGGGTTTAACAGTGTCGTTGTCAATATCGACAAGAAAAAACAGTGTGAGGCGAGTCTTCCGAGGAATGAGAAATTAGTGGAATTACAAAGGCGATGGCGGTTACTCTATGAAGCCCTCTTACAACGATTTAACCCAGAACGGCGGTCTGTGTTTGAGGTGGATGAAGGGGATATCACTAATGCTTCGGAAGGAAGTTTTGAAGAAATTTGTCAGGAAATTGAAACTGTTTTTAATCAGTGGCTGGATAGTGACTCGTTTCGGAGAATTGTTAATACCCTACATCAGCAGTTAGGAACAGGCGAACCAATTCGGGTTATTATCGAAAGTGGAGATAGAACGTTACAAAAACTTCCTTGGCATTTATGGGATTATGTCAAAGAGAATCCACAGGTGGGAATCGGTTTCAGTTCTCTTAATTACGATCTACAAACCAGTCAGGAAGCACAATCAGAACAGATTAGGGTTTTAGCTATTTTTGGCGACGCGACAGGAATTGATTTAGAAAAAGATCGCGCTACTCTAGAAAACTTCACTAATGCTGAAATTCACTATCTTGAGGAACCCTCTCGTCAAGAATTTAATGACCAACTTTGGGAACAAAACTGGGATATTCTCTTTTTCGCGGGACACAGCAATAGCAATCAATCAGGGGGCGAAATTGGACTCAATGCGACAGAAAGCCTTTCCCTTGCTGATCTCAAAAACGGATTAAGAGAAGCTATTACCAATGGTCTAAAACTGGCGATTTTCAATTCCTGTGATGGGTTGGAACTGGCGTATCTCCTTGGAGAGTTAAACCTTCCACAACTAATTGTGATGCAAGCGGATGTTCCCAATCAAGTGGCGCAGCATTTTCTAGACTATTTCCTTAATGCTTTGATTATGAAAGCAAAATCTGTAGAACTCGCCCATCGGGAAGCGAAAGAACGCTTAGAAGGTTTAGAAAACCGTTATCTTGGTGCAACTTGGCTTCCAAAACTGTTTCAAAATCCCAGTATCCAGTGGCATCCTAGTTCTCATTCTCCCATGAAAATTGACTGGAGCGCGATCGCGCTGGAAATGTTAACTCGTCAAGTCACCAGTAACCCCCTGACTGATAGAGATGGAAAACGGTTTGATTTAGATGACATTTTTGTTCCCTTGGGGTTAGTGGAACGTAGGAAAGTAGAGAAGAAAACAGACAGCACTTCCGCAGAAGAGGGGTCTGAGTTATACCAGCAAGAAGAAGTAACACGACGCTACGAGAGAGAGGAGTTTTTGGACGATGTTTTAACGCAAGGGAACACTCCCAAAAGTCAAGGAAAACGGCTGGCGATTATTGGTGAACCAGGTGCGGGAAAAACCACTCAACTGCAAAAGATGGGAGATTGGCTAACTTCTCAGGGAAATAATGTTGTTATTTGGGTTTCTTTGGCTGATTTACAGGGACAAACCTTAGAAGATTATCTCTTAACAGAGTGGCTGAAAAAAGCATTAAAAACACCGCGAGTGAATCAAGAACAGGAAGAGAAATTTATTAACTTGTTCCGAGAACAATCGGTTTGGTTACTCCTTGATGGGGTGGATGAGATGGGAGATGGTAATCCCTTACGACAGTTAGCGGGTCAACTGCGTCAAGGTTGGCTATCTTCAGCGCGAGTGATTTTAACGTGTCGGCTGAATGTGTGGGATGCGGGAAAAAATGCACTGGATGAATTTGATGTGTATCGTAACCTCGACTTTTCTGATGAACTGCGTCAAGAGTTTACTCAAAAGTGGTTTCAGGAAAGCCCAGAATTAGCGCAAGCGTTGGAAAAAGAATTAAATCGTCCAGGGAAAGAACGGATTCGGAATTTAGTCAGAAACCCGTTACGGCTGACATTATTATGTGCTTTTTGGGAACGCAGACAAGGAGAACTTCCCGAAACTAAAGCACAACTTTATCACCTGTTTGTAGATATCTTTTATGAGTGGAAAGAGGAGTCTTTTCCCATTACAACAGCACAGAAACGAGAGTTAAATCAAGCACTGGGACGATTGGCGACAAAAGCGATTGATCAACCGTCAGGACGATTTCGCTTGAGTAAGGAACTGGTTTGTTCAGTGTTAGGCGATGAGGAAACGTCTTTATTTCGGTTAGCAATTGATATCGGTTGGTTAAATCAAGTGGGAGTCGCCCAAGAAAATCCTGATGAACCTGTTTTTGCGTTTTTTCATCCCACGTTTGAGGAATATTTTGCTGCGATAGATATTGATGATTGGCACTTTTTCCTAACCCATTATCCCTCTAATCCCCAACAGGGAGTTTATCGAATTTTTGAACCCCAGTGGAAGGAAGTATTTTTATTATGGTTAGGAAGGAAAGATGTTGAGAAGCAAGAGAAAGAATCGTTAATTGAGGCGTTATGGAACTTTGAGGATAATTGCGGCGGTTTCTATCAAGTTCGCACTCGTTGTTTAGCAATAGCAGGAATTGGTGAGTTTAAAGATTCTCAATGGGCTGATGAAATTGTGGATTGGGTAGTGAGTAATTGTGTCGATAGAGCTAATTCTGACAAACCTCATCGAGACGTAGAAGAAATGTGTGAAAGTGCTTTACGAGAAAGTGATGGGAACAAGGTAGTTCCTCGACTCGTTACCTTGGTACACCAAACAAGAGAAAGATCAAATGTCACTAAAAGTATCGACATTATTAAACAATTTTCAAGTATTCAAAAGAATCCCCAAAGCAAAAGCAAATCTCAACTAATTGCTGCACTAGAAAAACGATTAGACGAAAATGAATTTAATCAAGCATTAAACTATCTTCGAGAGAATCCTATTATTTTTCTTCAAAC
>JBKHER010000326.1:0-2894 GCA_046540715.1 Halothece sp. | reverse complement strand
CTTAATGGTTAACCACCAAAGCCTGTTCCCAAGCCATCTTCGGGTTGACGAAAGAGGCTGTGGCTGACCGTTGGTTTGCTTCAACATGAGAGTTAGAAAAAACTGGTTTTCTCCAGATCAACAGGTTGATTTGTTGGTTCCTGAATTTTCCTTGCTAGAATAGAAGAATGTATCTTTATTAATAGTAGCCAAATTACTCAAGAATAAGTGAGTTAACTTTTGATTTAAATTTTTAATTAAGGTTACTATTATTTTAATATTGCCTCACCTTTAAAACATTTCTGTAATCACCGTGACTACTTCAACTGACTCCTCCCAAAAAAGCGTAGCCCTTGAACAAGCCGAAATTACAGGAAGCATCAATCGCCAGATGATCGCAATCCTCGATTTTGGCTCTCAATACTCAGAATTAATTGCTCGTCGTATCCGCGAAACTCAAGTTTATTCAGAAGTTCTCCCCTATCGCACCACTGCAGAACAATTGAAACAGTTAAATCCTCATGGCATTATCCTATCTGGGGGACCGAGTTCCGTTTATGATGAAGGCGCACCAACCGTTGATCCCAAAATTTGGGAATTAGGGATTCCGGTAATTGGGGTTTGCTATGGCATGCAGGTGATGGTTCAACAGTTAGGGGGAACAGTTAAACGTGCTGAACGCGCTGAATATGGGAAAGCGTCTCTCCACATTGATCAAGAAGAAATTTTATTGCCTGGAGTAGAAGATGGGGCAACCATGTGGATGAGTCATGGCGACTCTTGTTTGGAACTTCCCCCGGGTTTTGAGGTATTAGCCCATACTGACAATACCCCTTGTGCCGCGATCGCGCATCCCGAGAACAAACACTATGGCGTACAATTTCACCCTGAAGTTGTCCATTCGGTCGGGGGGGCGGTTCTAATTCGGAACTTTGTCTATAAAGTCTGTCAATGTGAACCCAGTTGGACACCAGAAGTTTTTGTAGAAGAAGCGGTGCGAGAAGTCAGAGGAACAGTGGGAGATAAACGGGTTTTACTCGCCCTTTCTGGTGGCGTTGATTCTTCAACTCTTGCCTTTCTCCTTCATCAAGCCATTGGCGATCAATTAGTCTGTATGTTTATTGATCAAGGCTTCATGCGGAAAGGAGAACCCGAACGCCTCATTGAAATCTTTAAAGATCGCTTTCATATTCCTGTCGAATATGTCAATGCGCGCGATCGGTTTTTAGCCCAACTAAATGGCGTAAGTGATCCAGAAGAAAAACGTCGTCGCATTGGTCACGAATTTATTCAAGTCTTTGAAGAAAAATCCCGCGAACTTGGGCCGTTTGATTATCTGGCTCAAGGAACCCTCTATCCCGATGTCATTGAGTCAGCAGATACCAATATTGACCCAAAAACAGGGGAACGAGTTGCGGTAAAAATTAAGAGTCATCATAATGTTGGCGGCTTACCTGAAGACTTACGCTTCAAGCTAGTCGAACCCCTCCGCAAACTATTTAAAGATGAAGTCCGTAAAGTCGGGCGTTCTCTGGGCTTACCCGAAGAAATTATCCAACGTCATCCTTTTCCAGGTCCGGGATTAGCAATTCGCATTATTGGCGAAGTTACCGCCGAACGGCTGAATATTCTCCGTGATGCTGACTTTGTGGTGCGAGACGAAATTAAAAAGCAAAAATGCTATCAAGATTTTTGGCAAGCATTTGCCGTTCTACTTCCCATTCGTAGTGTCGGTGTAATGGGCGATAGACGAACTTATGCCCATCCTGTCGTCTTACGCTTAATTTCCAGTGAAGATGGCATGACTGCCGACTGGTCACGAGTTCCCTACGATCTCTTGGAAACTATTTCTAACCGCATTGTGAATGAGGTCAAAGGAGTCAACCGTGTGGTTTATGATGTTACCTCTAAGCCACCCGGTACCATTGAGTGGGAATAAGGGAAGGTTAGTTCTAAACCAAAAATATACGGGAATCCCCCTTTTACGAGTAGTCTCAATTCTGTCAGAATAGAATTAGGCTACTTGCTAAATTATTTTATTAAATGAACCAATATTCTCCTACTGTCGTTTTATCTTATATTATCGGACCGATCTTAATTATTGTTAGCCATATTGGTTCTATATTTGTTCTTTTCACTGGTTTATCTTGGGGGGCTTTACTTTGGATAATTTCTCTATATTTTATGCGAATGTTAGCCACTACCAGTATTTATCATCGGTTACTGACTCACAAAAGCTATAAAGCCCCAAAACTCATTACATGGTTAGGTAGTATTATTGCCGCTTCGGCTGGACAGATGGGCCCTAGTTGGTGGAAAGCCCACCATATAGCCCACCATCAATATGTCGATCAAGAATTAGATCCTCATTCCCCTTTCACGCCAAATCAAGGACTGAAAGGATTTTTATGGGCGCAAGGCGGTTGGCTACTTTCACCCAATTTCTTTCCCGAAAAACTCCCTGCTGATGTTGAAAAAGATCAGGTTTTAAAAGTAATTGATCGGTTACACTTTTTGCCTGTCATAGCATTAGCAATACTTTCTTATTTCATCGGGGGATTCGAGTATCTGGTTGCATTTTTCTTAAGTACAACCATTTTATTTCATGGGGTTCAAACCGTTAACTCACTAAGCCATTTAATCGGAAAACAACCCTTTCAAACTGATGATTATAGTCGCAATAATTTGTTTGTTGCTTTGATCACGTTTGGGGAAGGTTGGCACAATCTTCATCATGCTTTCCCAACATCAAGTCGTCATGGTATTACCCTTAATGGCCAAAAAGTGCTTTATCTTCCCGATTTGACATTCACCTTCATTAAACTCTTGGAATCTGTTGGACTAGCCTCAAAGCTAAGAATCCCCAATGAAAAGGCTTTGCTAGAACGAGCAAAAAATCCGAATTATAGACCAGT
>JBKHER010000325.1:0-2944 GCA_046540715.1 Halothece sp. | reverse complement strand
GCTGAAAGCAGGATTTAGCAAGCATTTCAAAAAAAGCGGACTCACTTCAGATTACACAGCTACCCTCTCGCGCTATTCTCTAGACAAAGAAAATTCTCTCTTAACTAGAAACTTGCCAAATACAGCGAAACTCCTCAGAACGTAACGTTGCTTCCACCTCTGGATCAAATACTGTCACCAAACAATGATCCTCATATTGGCGCACCGCATAGCCAGAAGGACGATGATTAGAACTGCCACACCACGCTGGCTTATTTTGATTTTTACTGCTACAAATTCCGTGGACAATGTTCCGCCATTGACTCCCATCGCCTTCCCAAATGCTGTTTAAGCCACCCTTCACCGTTTGGGGAGTTGAGAACAATTGATAATGATAGGCTTGAGCAAGACTTTTCACCCGCTTATATAAACGCTGAATTAAATCCCCGTGAGTGATAGAAGGTTGGTTCGGCGTATAATGAAACTGACTGCCTCGAAACCCGCCGAAACTCTCTAATTTGTGGGGGGGTCGTCGCCAACCCGGTCCCAATCCGCCCAAACGGCTACTTAACTCTAATAAATCCCCCACTAAATCCTGTAACTCTTCATTACACTCTACGGGAATTTTCCAAACCGAATGGGCATCTTGCGCTGGAATATTCGTATATCCGCGCTGATCGCCTTGATTTTGAAGGCTGCGACCAATGGAGCGTAAATAGCTAGTTAAAACCAAACGCGCTGGAGAACCAAAGCCGCCAAAAATTTTATCAGTCAAGGCTTTTGCCGATTCAGGGGATAACCAAGCTAAGGCTAAACGAGTAAAATAACTGCGGAGGTTTGCTCGTAAGACTTGCGGACTCCAGCGATATTGTCCCTTAACATTGTTGTTGGGATTATGAGGTTGCACACAAGGCTTCATCCCTATGAGTTCAATTTCCCATTTGCCTTTAGGCATTGTATTCGCTAACCGACCGAACCCCGAAGCGGTTCCCCGTCCAATTCCTTGTTGTTTCAAAAATTCCTTGAGTCGATTTTCCACCCATTTTTTCTGTTCTTGACTGGGAGTAGGTTTAATAATGATATGGAGATCAAATTTATCCGCAGCATCAGGATTTGGGGGATGTTTCGGGGAAACTTGCCATTGAATGCCTAACTTATTATCTTTGTGATCAAAAACTTGCCATAGTTGTTGGGCATTGAGAGGAAAGGGTTTTAAGTCTTTGAGTAAGATGGTTTCAAAGCGAATGGTTTTCGGTTGCCAAGATTGACCATCTTCGCTGATTAAACTTGACCAAAACTGCTGTTCTTCAAGGGGAAATTGAGACCAGTTTTTCCGTAGCCAACTTAAAAAAGCTCCGCGAGTGCTAGCCCCAGGTACACAGGGAACGCCGTTAACTTGGGCGGGTAAAGTTCCCCCTTCTGGAAAACTGCCTCCTCCCACTTGGATAGGACTCACTACTCTTAATTTGTTAATTTTAACGGTGTAGTTTTTGGGGGATGGCGGATCATAAGTTCCAGTCCAAGCGGCGGTAATCTCTCGGTTTTCAGGTTTACTGGTAATATCGCTAGTTTTAGGAGTCCAGCCTTTATAATTCTCGTTCCTATCTTCTTCGACTGTGTACCATTTAGGTTTCTCAGTTGGTAAGGGTAACATCGCTAATTTTCTCCTTAAACATCGCTATTATTTTCATTGGCATCAGCAATTCGCATTGTCCAAAACTGGATTGTGTCCGAGATTTCCATGAGTAAATCACTGAGTAATACTTGTTGCCGAAAATTTAATTGGCTAAAGCGGTTTTGAAACTGTTCAGTTGTCATGTCGGCTTGAATATTTAATTCTTTGCCCAAAATGTCACATAAAACGACTCTAGCAACGCCCCAAGCGAAATAACTGCGTTGTTCCTCCTCTTGTTTGGGATCAGATACATTGCCGCCTCGTAGTAGGGGAGAACGAGACATTGCCCAAAACCGTTCTACTCCCCAAGTAGCGACATAATCAGCAATGCCACTGGCTTTTCCTTTCCAATTTTCAAGTTGCTGTTGTTCAGGTTGTAGGTTTTGAAAGACTTTTTTATCGAGATCGTAACCTTGTACTGCCATGGTTTTATCCTCCTATTTCTGAAATGGCAATCCGTCCATAACCGACACTCCACAAACCGCCTAAGTAATGTTCTCCTTTGAGAAAACTCTCCCAGTCCTCTTGCTTTTGGATTTTGCCTCGCACTGTCCAATTCATTAGAAAGACTGCCCCTGGGGGTAAGCCTTCTACGCCAAATAGGTTATTTACTAAATTTCCTTTTTCGTCGGGTTCATCTAGTAACTTGACTCGCGGTTGACGCACTAAGCCCATATCCACAAAAAGATTGATACTTTCATCAGGAACAATGATGCGACGGTTGGGTGGAACATCATCGGGGGCTGGTAAAGCCTGATCATAGGATTTAACATTGGTGAGTTTTAACCAGCGCAAATAGACGGTTTTTTTGTCTAATTCAGGTTCGGTGATATAAACTTGATCGGGATTAGAGAAATTGATGGGAGTTTGCCCTGAGAGGGTTTGAAACCGATTTAGCCAACTGGGGCAAGTAATCCACCAATTGCCGTAGCCGAGAACATTTACTGGCCACCACACGGGCCATCCCCAACCGAGAGAAATTCCCCCTGGGGAGATATTGTCATCTTTGCCGCCAAACCAGTTAACAACTAATTCCTGTTCTAATTCTTCTTCGGCGTGTTCCCGTAATGCCCCCCGTAAAGAACTTCCAGGGATAGCGGGAGTACGATCGCTGATTCGATAGATGGGATTATTATTCCCACGATTGCTACTATCTGCCCCGCCAATATGAACGGGTTCTCGACACACTAACCATTGAATTGCCATTGTTTCTTACTCCTCAAATAACCATAAATGTCCGTAACCTAAAGCGTCGCGGTAAAAGGAATCGGATAAAGGCCCCGATTGAGC
>JBKHER010000324.1:0-2986 GCA_046540715.1 Halothece sp. | reverse complement strand
AATAACTATGAGTTTAGAATTTTGGTATATGTTCCCAATTTCAATGGTCATTGCAACCATTGCTATGGCTTCAGGAGTGGAAGGGGCAACCTTTTTTACCCCTTTATTTCTTCTGGCTCTAAAATTACCGACGGAAGTTGCTGTCGGAACAGGATTAATTACAGAAGTTTTTGGATTTGGCAGTGGGTTATATGCTTACATCAAAAAGGGATTAATTGATTATAAATTAGGACGAATGTTACTATTATTTAGTATTCCTAGTGCTTTAATTGGAACTTGGGTAGCAGGGTTTATTCCCTCTGATATTTTAAAGACCATTTTAAGTATTGGGCTATTAGTGATTGCAACCAGTTTTCTCCGTTCCCCAGAAAAAGAGACTGTGGAATTATTAGATCAGAAAAATACCGAATTTGAAGAAAAAGAACCTGAAACTTGTATTACGGCTAATACTGGAGAAGTGTTTTGCTATACGATCAGCGATCGCACAGAAGGCAGATTACTGATTAGTATTGGCGGTTTATTTATTGGCATGGTTTCCACGGGATTAGGAGAACTAAATGGATTTTTCCTCATTCAGCGCTGTCATGTTCCCAGTAAAGTCGCTGTTGCTACCAGTGTTTTTATTGTTTCCATTACCGCTTTAATTGCTTCTGTAGGGCACGTTTTTCAATTTGTGCAAGCTGGAGGAGAAACCTTAAATACTGTCGTTAACTTGGTTATTTTTACCGCCCCGGGTGTTCTTATTGGCGCACAGTTAGGATCAATTGTTGCGAGTCGTCTCTCCCAAAAACTGTTAGAAAGAAGTATGGGTGTTCTCTTTATTTTAGTCGGATTAATAATTTTAGGTGATTTGATCATCCGTAATCGTGATAGTTTAACCAGTGTTGTCTCGGCTATCTTGTAAGGATCAATAACAACTGGAGGATTTTATGAATCAACAATATGGTGTGGTCTTAGTAACCGCAGAATCGGAAGAACAAGCCCGCGCGATCGCGTCAAGTCTCGTCCAAGAAAAATATGCCGCTTGTGTAAGTGTGATGCCAGTCCATTCAGTTTACACTTGGCAAGAGGAAGTCCATAGTGATCCTGAATGGCAATTAATGATCAAAACCGACTTAAACCAGTATTCCCAACTAGAAGCCCGAATTAGGGAACTGCACTCTTACGAAGTGCCAGAAATTATCGCCCTTCCCATACAAGCAGGGTTAACCCCTTATCTCAACTGGATTGGGGAAAACGTCTCTCCTGTGGCACAATAATACAGATAGATTGCGGAAGGAGTTGGGCATGACTAAGTTTGTTTTCGTCACCGGTGGCGTAGTTTCTAGTATTGGTAAAGGAATTGTCGCAGCGAGTTTAGGGCGACTGTTCAAATCCCGTGACTACTCAGTTTCGATTTTAAAACTTGACCCCTATATTAACGTTGATCCCGGAACCATGAGCCCGTTTCAGCATGGGGAAGTATTTGTCACCGATGATGGGGCGGAAACAGACTTAGACTTAGGGCATTATGAACGCTTTACGGATACCTCCATGTCACGGCTGAATAGCGTTACCACAGGCTCAATTTATCAGGCGGTGATTAATAAAGAACGTCGGGGAGATTATGAAGGAGGAACTGTCCAAGTAATCCCCCATATCACCCAAGAAATTAGAGAACGTATCCATCGCGTGGCGGCTAATACCAACCCCGATGTCGTGATTACAGAAGTGGGGGGAACGGTTGGGGATATTGAATCCTTACCATTTTTAGAAGCAATTCGACAATTTCGGAAGGATGTCGGGCGTAATAATGTCCTTTATATGCACGTTACCCTATTACCTTGGATTGCTTCAGCCGGTGAAATGAAAACCAAGCCCACCCAGCATTCCGTGAAAGAATTACGCTCAATTGGGATTCAGCCAGATGTGCTAATTTGTCGCTGCGATCGCGCTTTGAAAGCCAATATTAAAGAGAAACTATCAGAATTTTGTGATGTTCCCGTCCAATCGGTGATTACTGCCCAAGATGCCAGTAGTATTTATGAAGTTCCCTTAATTTTAGAAAAAGAAGGGCTAGCGCAACAAACCCTAGAGTTACTCAACCTCGAACAACGACAACCAGACTTGCGGGAGTGGCAAACCTTGATTGAAAAAATGGCAAGTCCCAAAAAAGGAATTGAGATCGCGATCGTAGGAAAATATATTCAGTTGAGTGATGCCTATCTCTCTCTAGTTGAAGCCTTAGGTCACAGCGCAAATGTCCTTGGGAGTGAAGTAAAATTACGTTGGGTGGATGCAGAAGAAATTGAAGCCAACAATCCAGAAACCTATCTCCAAGATATCAGTGGCCTTATTGTTCCGGGTGGCTTTGGGATTCGCGGTATTGAAGGGAAAATTAAATCCGTAGAATATGCGCGAACGCAAAATATTCCTTTCCTTGGACTTTGTTTAGGAATGCACTGTGCAGTTGTAGAATGGGCACGTAATATTGCCAATTTAGAGAACGCCAGTAGTGCCGAATTTGATCCCGATACCCCTAACCCTGTGATTAACCTATTACCAGAACAACATGATGTGGTTGACTTAGGGGGAACCATGCGCTTAGGGTTATATCCTTCCCGCTTGAACCTAGAAAGCCGCGCCTATAGCCTTTATCAACAAGAAGTCATTTATGAACGTCACCGTCACCGTTACGAATTCAATAACGCTTATCGTAGCCTGTTTCTAGAAGGGGGTTATGTCATTGGCGGCACTTCTCTGGATGGGCGACTGGTAGAAATGATCGAACGACCCGATCACCCCTTTTTCTTAGCAACTCAATTTCACCCTGAGTTCCGTTCACGCCCAAACCAACCTCATCCCATCTTTTTAGGCTTTATTGAAGCAGCGATTCAGCAACATTCCTTTGACATTGTTCCCTCAGTCACCAAAAAAGCAGTACAGGAAATGAAAGTAGGAATGGGAGACACTCTACCCGCCGAAATCATTAATTAACTAGGGTCTG
>JBKHER010000323.1:0-2992 GCA_046540715.1 Halothece sp. | reverse complement strand
TAAGTGACTTTAATTATTATTACGAGTACCCATGAAAGCCAAAATGACTCCTTCTATTTTAGCAAATATTATTCACCCTCTTCGCACAATCCTTACTGAGGAGAAAGCCACAACAAAAATCATAGGATTTAATACGGATACTCGCAACCTCAAGCCGGGAGAAGTTTTTATTGCTTTATCAGGAGAAAAATTTGATGGTCATCAATTTATTGAACAAGCCTTACAATCTGGGGCAAGTGGTTTAATTCTTCAGGAAAGTTTTTCGGGAAAAGTGTCTGCGGCTGTTCCTCAATTCTATGTCCAAAATACTTTAACCGCTTATCAACAGATTGCTCATTGGTGGCGACAACAATATGCGATTCCTGTCATTGCGATTACTGGATCAGTGGGAAAAACCACCACCAAGGAGTTAATGGCAGCGGCGTTAGGAAAATATGGTCGAGTTTTAAAGACTGAGGCAAATTATAATAATGAGATTGGCGTTCCGAAAACACTTCTGGGGTTAAGGTCAGAGCATGATTTTGCGGTTATTGAAATGGCAATGCGAGCGAAAGGAGAAATTGCCCAATTAACTCAGATTGCCCAACCAACCATCGGTGTCATTACTAATGTGGGGACAGCGCATATCGGAAGATTAGGCTCACGAGAGGCGATCGCGCAGGCAAAATGTGAACTCTTAGCAGAAATGCCTTCAGAAGGAATTGCCATCCTAAATAATGATAACCAACGGTTAATGGATACAGCAAGGACAGTCTGGACAGGGAAAACCATTACCTATGGTTTAGAAGGGGGACAAATTTTAGGGGAATTAATGGATACGGAAACCTTAAAAGTGGGAAATCAACAGTTTCCCTTACCTCTCCCCGGAACCCATAATGCCTCTAATTATCTCGCAACTCTTGCCGTTGCAACTGCTCTAAATTTAGACTTAAATCAATTAAAAACTGAAATCTCAGTAACACTTCCAGGAGCGCGATCGCGCCGTTATTCTCTTCCTAATGAGATCTTACTTCTTGATGAAACCTATAATGCAGGGGTAGAATCCATGATCGCAGGGCTAGAATTATTAAAAGCCACGCCTGGGGATCGTCATCTTGCTGTTTTAGGAACGATGAAAGAATTAGGAAATGAGTCGGCAGCGTTGCATCGACAAGTAGGAGAAACCGTTGCCAAATTAAATCTAGATCAGGTTCTTATTTTAGTGGATGAACCCGAAACCGAAGAAATTGCTAAGGGGGCTTACCCTGTTAAAAGTGAATGCTTTAAAGACAAAATGCAGTTAACCCAACGATTAAAAGAAATTTTAGCACCGCGCGATCGCGTGTTATTTAAAGCCTCTAATTCTGTCGGCTTAGGTGACGTTTTAAATCAAATTAAAGAGGAAATCACTAACCCCTAACACCATTGACTCCCTGACGAAGGAAAATCACCCTTTGAAAGGGGGAAATTGAGCAAAGTGATCTGGTCAAGGGTTCTATTCTTTCAGGGATCTAACTGAGGCGACGGAGATAGCCTTCAAACCATAACCCCGCTAAGACAATGGCCAACCCACAGAGTAACAAAACCACTGCTTTTAACACTAAGCCAGTTTGATATTCCAGCATCCGAGATAAAATCTGTAACGTCAGCAAAACAAGACCAGACCAAAAGCTGAGACGAGTTCCTTGTTGCAAGCCTTGGCGAATGAGCGCGATCGCGCTTCCAAATAAAATAAGATTATAAATGAGAGTCGGGACAAATACGTAGTTAGAAACATTGACGAACCCTGACCAACCCGCGACGATTCCCATGATCAAACTCGTCATTCCCACGAGGGTACTGCTAAACTGCAACCGCCAAGGGCCATTCTCATTTTGTCCTAACCGCCACCAGCGATAACCAGTTAAAGCAAGACCCCCGAAAACCTGCACTAAGACCACAGTGACATTAATCTCAGCATGATTATTGCTTCTGGGGGAAAAGTCTAGCCAAACATAATGATAGGAAAACAGATAACAAACACTGACCAGAAAAAAGATCGACAAACGACGAGTGATCCAATTAAACCCAGGAAGATCACTTGCCCATAACAACAACGGCGGTATAGCAATACCACTAGCCACCATTCCCCCAGCTAACAACGGAGAATAACGAAATATCCCCGATAATTCTTGAGTAATCATCACTTGAAACGAAGACACCGCAGCGATCGCGCCCCAAAATAAGACCCATCGTGACTGACACAATTTCGCTAAGGGAATGAATAAGAGAGTTGCTAGTAGTGGCATATACTGAAGTACCCAAGATAACTCTCCCCGTGGGGAAAAATTTAGAAACCCCGGTAATCCAGACCAATAGCCAAGGCCCAGTAAAATGATCGCGATCATGGCAAGCCACGTCAACTGTAAGCCATACGCCATCGCCAACACGCCGCCTCCCCAGACTAAATATAGTTCATAAACTGCCCCAGTTTGGTGGAACATCTGCGACATTAATGCCAAATTTGCCCCTAACATTAACGCTCCCAATACCAGTAATGCTTTTCCCAGACGTTGCCATGGCTCTTTTTGAGACTGCCAACCGCAAAATCCTGCTACATTAACAACAATAAAGAGGGTAATGAGTAATGTCGCTCGCATTGGACGTGACCAACCTTGCCAATTCGCTGCCACAAGGGTGATAATCCCTAAGCCGAGAAGAATGCCTCCTAACGCCAATAAAATCAGGACAAAGCGACTCTGACTATCCGTTTCTAGCCCGTGAAACTGATAGCGTTGCGCTAACTGCTGAAAAGTCGAGGGATCAATTAATCCCTCTGTTTGCCATTTTTCCGCCTCTTTTCGTAGCTGTCGGCGAAACTTCTCGGAAACCATCTTCAAAGAATTAACAAGGTACAATGTACAATTTACAACTGCAAATGTACAAATTCCTAATAGCTGTGACGGTTTCGCTTAGGGATGCGCTTTAAAGCCCAATTGGATCAATAAGACACCGCTTACTTAAGCCCTTTGAA
>JBKHER010000322.1:0-3024 GCA_046540715.1 Halothece sp. | reverse complement strand
TTTAGACATCATCTGTAATTGTATTTAAACTCGCTTCCATAACATCTTTCGTTTGCCCTGATACCGAAAATAATAACGCCTCGCGATAAACTCGTTGCGCGGGATGACTCTGAGCATTCGCCGCCCCACTAGAAGCAATTACCCCAGCATGAGCGCACCGTTGGGCTAAATGAATCGCTTTTACTCGTAAATTGAGACGATACTGAAAAGAGGTATCAGTAGGTGGAAGCGCCGCAAACATCGCTTGGGAGAGAGACTGATGTTTAGCAGATAAGGTTTCGTAACTTTCGCCTAGAAACGGTAACCCTTTTTTCTCAGCAGCGGTTTCTAGGATATCTAAGCCCGCCCTCGCGCAACCTAACGCATAAAACCCATGATGTAAGACATTTTTCTTATCACTGTCATGAATCGCCGTTGCAGGCTTAATAAACAGTACCTCATCTTCCCTTAAAAACCAATCCTGAACCGTTGCCGCCACAGTATTGGTAGCATTCATCACTGATAACTGCATCGGTGGTGAAAACGCAATATTTCCCCCATCTGGTTGTTGAGTCGGCGTAAAAGGAACAATTCCATAAAGGGCTTCCCCACTCGGTAATGTTCCCCCAATAATAAAATACTGGAAATAACCATATCCCGTAATCCAAGGCACTTTTCCATTCAGTTGATACCCCCCTGTAACAGGAGTCGCAGTGAGAGGAGAATCATGCGTGCGCCGCAATTGGGAAAATCCCACGCCAATTAAGGTTTCTCCCGTTGCCATTTCGGGGAGATAAGTTTCTTTAAGGGATTGATTATCACTGGTTGCTAGGAGAGAAGCCGCACTTTGATGTTGAGTTTGTAGAAAGGCAAATGCGCCAGAGTAGCGAGGAATTAAACATTGCACTTGCCGAAACGTTAATAAACTCGCTTCTAAGCCACCATAAACCTTCGGCACTCGTAACCCGAAAAACTGCAATTGATTAAGTTTTGATAAGGCGTTTTGTAACGCAATTGTATCAGTATCTAGACGGTTCGCTTGGGGGGCAATTTCAGTTTTAAGAAACCCTTGCAGAGAGGAAACAAGAGAGGTTTCAGGTTCTTTTTCTAAGGGGGACAATCTCATAAGAAAGCGCGATCGGAACTTCCAAAATTGTAACAGTTCTTGACAAAACTACTAAACTCCTCCCAGTAGGCGTGATAGCATTCCCATAAAAGTCATTATTTTAGAAAATTGACCATGAATGAATTACTTTCTGGACAAACTCCTATATTTGGCGGTAGCACAGGCGGCTTGTTAACCGCAGCTGACACCGAAGAAAAATACGGCATCACTTGGACTAGCGATAAAGAACAAGTCTTTGAAATGCCCACGGGTGGCGCTGCCATTATGCGGGAAGGAGAAAATGTTTTCTATTTTGCCCGCAAAGAACAGTGTCTCGCCTTGGGAACGCAACTACGCACGAAATTTAAGCCTAAAATTGAGGACTTCAAAATCTATCGCATTTATCCCAATGGTGAGTTAGAATATCTTCATCCCAAAGATGGTGTGTTCCCTGAAAACGTTAACGAAGGTCGTCCTTATATGGGCAAAATTGACCGTAAAATCGGTAATAATCCCGATCCTGCAACAGTCAAATTCTCTGGAAAAGAACCTTACGAAGTTTAATTGACACTAGATCCCCCCTTCACCCTTTAATTAGAGGGGGATCGGTATTAATTGTGAATTCCCCACTATCATCGAGGTGGGGAGTTTTTTTAGCGATCGATTATGCCCTTTTATCAAGAGGACAAACAACTGCGTTCAATTGCTTGGAAGATCTTAAATCAAGTTTGGCAACAGTTTCCGAATCTCAATCAGAATCAAATTGCATTAACTTGGTTAGTTTATGATGCTTCTTGGCGAGGATGCAGTTATCGTGGTGATCAAGTTTGCTATCCTGCGAGTCTTGTCAAATTATTTTATTTGGTAGCCATCCTAGAATGGTTAAAACGAGGGCTTGTGGTTCAGTCTTCAGAACTCGATCGCGCTATTTCCGATATGATTACCGAATCGAGTAATGATGCCACCAGTTTAGTCGTAGATACGTTAACAGGAACCACCAGTGGGCCAGAATTATCTCGTAACGCCTTCCTCGCTTGGCAATCGCAACGGAATTTAGTAAACCGCTATTTTCAATCTCTGCGTTGGGAAGAGTTAGAAGCCATTAATGTTAATCAAAAAACTTGGGGCGATGGCCCCTATGGCAGAGAACGGGCGTTTGTGGGCGAATTTTTAGAAAATCGCAATCGGTTGACCACTGATGCAGTCGCAAGACTGTTTCATGAGATTATCACGGAAAATATCGTTTCTCCTGAGGCTTGTCGTTTCATGAAGGGCTTACTGTCGCGACAACTTCCTGCACCCTCTCCTCAAGACTTAGAAGCAGAGAATCAAGTTACAGGCTTTTTAGGAGAGGTTCTCCCTTCGGAGGCAAAATTATACTCGAAGGCAGGTTGGATGAGTCAAGTGCGCCACGATAGTGCTTATATTGAACTGCCAAATTGTCCTCCCTATCTTTTAGTGGTATTTACAGAACGTTCTTCTTCCCCACCGAATCGAGAGTTATTGCCCTTTATTTCCCAAAAATTTCTGGAAGCAATGAGTCACTAGCCTATACTTATGCTGTGAATAATTATTGTCTAAGATTAGGGAATGATGGTATAGCCCTACTAAATCAGTTGTACCCCCCTTTAATTCCCCCCTTACAAAGGGGGGTTAGGGGGGATTTAGGGGGGACTTTTTACAAATCATATGAAATGGAACTGTGTATGCTACATACCGTAGGCTGTAAGCCGAGCCGTAGGCATCCCCCCTTGCCCCCCTTAATAAGGGCAGGGTCGTTTCATTCTCGGAGAAATCCTCTTGTTTGTGGGGAGATGGGGAGATAGGGAGATGGGGAGATGGGACCCGTTTACAGCCTGGTTTTTGCTAATTCTGGACGTTATACCATCTTCAAAAAGTCAGGTTACAGTAGATCCCCCCTTCGCCCCCCAAAATAGCGG
>JBKHER010000321.1:0-3107 GCA_046540715.1 Halothece sp. | reverse complement strand
TTACTTATTCTTTGAGAACTTGCCAAATAACAAATAACAAATAACATCCACCGATTCAGTTTGTACCTCAACCAACTCAGAAACACTATAACGTTATTTCCCCATTCCTAACTGTTGCGCCTTCTGATAAACCTTTCCTTCCGTCAACAGAGAGGGAGCAATCACCACTTCGACTTGTTGCATTTCCTTAAGGTTTTTTGCCCCTAAAGTTCCCATACTGGTTTTTAAGGCTCCCAATAAGTTGTGCGTGCCATCATCCAGTCGCGCGGGCCCAGTGAGAATTTCTTTGGCTGTGCCAGTGGTTCCCACACTAATGCGCGTTCCTCGGGGTAAAATCGGGCTTGGAGTTGCCATTCCCCAGTGAAAGCCCTGTCCGGGAGCTTCTGCTGCCCGCGCAAACGGAGAACCAATCATCACCGCATCAGCACCACAGGCAATACATTTACAGATATCGCCACCCGTGACTAAGCCTCCATCGGCAATAATCGGAACATATTTGCCGCTTTCTTGATAAAACTGTTCCCGCGCTGCGGCACAATCAGCCACTGCGGTTGCTTGGGGAACCCCCACCCCTAACACGCCGCGAGAGGTACAAGCAGCCCCCGGACCAATTCCGACTAAGACTGCTGATGCGCCAGCTTTCATTAAATCATAGGCAACTGCCTCAGTAACACAGTTTCCTAAAACCACAGGCATCGGCATTTTTTCACAAAAGGCGGTTAAGTCTAGGGGGTTAACTTCCTCAGGGGATAAATGAGCTGTGGAAACAACTGTTGCTTGCACAAATAAGATATCGGCCCCTGCTTCTGCTACAGCATCACCATATTTGGCAGCCCCTGCAGGAGTCAGACTAACTGCAGCGATTCCACCGTGAGACTTAATTTCATTGATGCGCTTTTTAATCAGTTCCGGTTGAATGGGAACCGAATAAAGCTCTTGCATTAAGCCGACAAACTCATTTTTCCCCACTGAGGCAATCTTTTCTAAAATCGGGTGGGGGTCTTCGTAGCGAGTTTGAATCCCCTCTAGATTTAAAACCCCTAATCCTCCCAATTCTGACAGTAAAGCCGCCATTTTGACATCTACTACCCCATCCATAGCACTGGCAATAATGGGAATTTCTCGCTGAATTTCGCCTAGTTGCCACGTGGTATCCGGTAAACTAGGGTCTATTGTGCGCCGTCCCGGGACTAGGGCAATTTCGTCAATGCCATAGGCTCGACGTGCGATTTTTCCTTGACCAATTTGAATATCAAGACTCATAACTTAACTACTCGTTCCCAAAGCTATTCCCATAGATTAATTGATTTTAACATTAAATTCCTTGATCGCAAGATGCTTGACAAGGGGTTAACTCGATACAATAAAGTTTGACGCTATTGTATTTAGTAACCTCACCTCTATAGCTACTTATGAGTGCGAAAAAACTTTCTGATGACGAAAAAGCTGAACTAGTGCGTTTATATCGTGAAACGGATGAAACAACAGCCACTTTAGCAAATTACTTTCAAGTGAGTAGTTCTACGGTTGGTCGTGTGCTTAAAAATAACTTATCCACCCAAGAGTATAATGATATAGTTCGCAAAAAACGTCATCAAAAACGGTCGAAAGATCGCTTTCAATCTTCCCAAAAAGTCATTACCAAACAAGAATCAAGTCATTCTAGTGATCAAGATAATGCCAGTGATCAAAATGACACTCAATTTTATCAAGTTCCAGAGATGCAAAAGTCGGTTTCTGCACCTGATAACTCATCTCTAGAATCAAGTGCACAAATTGAGTTATCTTTTTCTTCTGATGAGTCTTCTCCTCAGGTAAGTTTACCCTCAGAACAAGAGGAACAAGAAGAAATGGAGAATTTTGATTTTAGTGTGATTAAAGCTATGTTTGGTGAAGATATGGGGAATGATGACTTAGAAGACTCAGAAGAGGATGACTGGGAAGAAGAGGAAGAACAGGTTAAGAAAGAGCCGAAAAAGAAATCCAATGAAGTAGAGGTGCTACCCCTTTCTGAAGCAAAGTTCCCGAAAACTTGTTACTTAGTGATTGATCGTGGGGCAAATTTAATTACGAAACCGCTCAAAGATTTTAATGATTTAGGAAAAATTCCCAGTGTCGAAACCCAGCAAAAAACGTTGCCCATTTTTGATAATCATCGAGTAGCGCGACGGTTTTCTAATCGCTCCCAAAAGGTCATTAAAGTACCTGATGGCAAGATGATTAAAAAAACGAAGGAACATTTACAAGCGAAGGGGATTAAACGAATTTTATTGGATGGAAAAGTTTATATGCTCTCTTAATTCTTCCTTTGTGGTTTGTCCTTTGTAAACCAGTGAACAGTAATCAGGGTTCAGTTTTAACGGGAACAATTCAAAATAAAAGCCATTTTAATCAAAGGATAGCTGGCGATATTGCGATTTAAAAAGTAGCTAATCGACAGGGGCGAAAGGATTGACGATGCTGTGGCGAGGGGCCATATTCTTGTAACGCTGAACGATGGGCGGCGGTTCCATATCCCTTATTTTGGGCAAGATAATATTGGGGGTATTTGGGGGCAAAATCCTGAACAAGGAGATGATCTCGGTAAACTTTGGCAACAATACTGGCAGCGGCAATTAAGCGCGATCGCGCATCTCCCTGTTTTAAGTTCACCTGTTGAATATTATTGAGATCAGGTAAAGCAAATCGACCATCCACTAAACAAATCATCGGGGGTGGTGTTAACTTTTGGACAGATCGTTGCATCGCCCGTAAAGAAGCCTGGAGAATGTTAATTTCATCAATTTCACTTGCTTGGGCTGCCCCAATTTGAGCATCTGTGACCATGGTTTTAATGGCTGCAGCATACTCAGTACGCCGTTTGGGAGAGAGTTTTTTACTATCCTTCGCCGCAATTTCATTTAATTGGCAGACCTGTGAGGCTGGGATAACGATCGCGGCTGCCACCACGGGGCCAAATAATGCCCCTCTTCCCACCTCATCAACGCCCGCAATTAAGGTCGAGGGATGAACGTTTCTTAGAATTTGGTCTTCTATCTCCATTGGTCACGCTAAAATCAAACTAACTCTAAGCATGGGTAATTCAAAACAATGACTGTTACTTCTAT
>JBKHER010000320.1:0-3108 GCA_046540715.1 Halothece sp. | reverse complement strand
CGGCTCGGCTTACAGCCTACGGTATGTAGCATACACAGTTCCATTTCATATTAATAAGAAATTTGTACTAAAGTAATAACAAAATTAATGCGAAATACCTTAATTTGTACCGTTGGGACGAGTCTAGTTGGTAACCTTAGCCGTAGCGAGGGAGACTTGCAAACCGCCTTTTCCCAACAAAATTGGCAGCAGGTGGCGCGGCTTCTCAATCAATTAGAAAATACCGATCGCGCTTGTGGGGCAGAAATTAATTCCATTAGTCGCATTTGTGAGAAAAATTTATTAGATCAACCGTTACGTCTCATTTTTTTAGTCTCAGAAACTGAAGCGGGAAAAGCGACAGGACAATTATTAAAACAGTATTATCAAAATGTTAAAAATCCCATTCAATTTGAAACGGTAGAAGTACGAATTTTAAAGGGATTACGAGATGATGATGTGAAAGCATTTCGTCAAGAAGGCTTAAAAAACTTAGTGCGAGAAATTAGCACGGAAGTTCAGAAGTTTTCCTCAGAAGCGATTGCGATTAATGCTACTGGGGGATACAAAGCGCAAATTTCTTTTGCAGGAATGATTGGACAAGCCTTAGAAATTCCTGTTTATTATTTATTTGAACGCTTCTCGGAAGTCATTGAATTGCCGCCACAACCGATCGCGCTAGATTTAGGATTTTGGATCAATAATTATCTAGCTTTTGAACAGTTAGAAGCAGAAGAAACATTACCGAAATCGGAGTTATTACAGGAATTTGATACGCGGTATTTTTCCACCCTTCTTGATGAAGAAATCATAGAAAATACTTCAGTAGTCAGTTTATCGGCTACAGGAATGCTATTCCATCAGCGATCGCGCTTACAGTTTCAAAAACAGCAAACCACGCTCTTATCTTTAGTTCCCAAAACCGATATTTCTCCTGATGAAAAAGCCATTCATCTGCGAGAAGATCATGGAAAAGATATTTTATTAAAATTTGCCAAAAAACTAATTCAGTCGCCCTATGTGACGAAAATTATTAACTCCCTTCCCTTTAATCCTTACCAAAATCATCCCCTGCGTGCGAGTAAAGAAAATGGGATCATTGAACTGGTTTTAACAGAGACAGATCAAGGATTAGGATTATGTGTGCAAACTACAGGGCGAAATAGTAAAGAAACCAGCGCGATCGCGATTCATTTAGTGGATCAATTTTTTAATTAGAGGAAACGATTAACCTGTTAAAAAATGCGGACGGAGAGACTCGAACTCTCACGTCAAAGACACTAGAACCTAAATCTAGCGCGTCTACCAATTCCGCCACGTCCGCATAAGCACGCGAGGTAAAATGTACCATAATTTATAGCTAATCGACAAGTCCCCTAGGAAATTATGAAGGCGCAAAACTCTTTCTTGGTTGGGGTATTGGTAGGAATTTTAACGATCGCGCTTCCGAAATTGGCGCAAGGACAATCTTTACCAGAGTTAACCCCAACCACTCCACAGGCGGTACAGTATTTAAAAGAAGGGTTACAACAGGCGCAAGCAGAAGACACTGAGAGCGCGATCGCGCTGTTTCAAGAGGCAGTCAGCTTAGACAAAAATCTTGCCCCTGCCCATTATAATTTAGGGTTAGCCCTGCGAGAACAGGGAGAGTTACAAGCGGCTGCGGATGCGTTTTATCAAGCGGTTTCCATTAACCCTGATCTAGCCATGGCTCATGCTAATTTAGGAGCAGCCTTACTCGAAGGAAATAACCCCAAACAAGCGAAAGCCTACCTCGAACGCGCGATCGAACTTTCTCCAGAGTTGGGAATTGCTCACTATAATCTCGGTTTAGTAGCAATGGAACAGGAGAATCCTGCTGTCGCCATTAATCATTTCCAGAACGCCCAAAAATATCGCTCAGAAGCCCCCGAACTTCACTATCATCTCGGATTAGCCCAACTGGAAAAAGGAGACTTAAACAAGGCAAAAACCGCCTTTGAGGAAGCAATTAAAATTTCTACTCAATTTGAAAAAGCCCATTATGCTCTCGGAAAAGTGTGGGCGCGTCGAGAAAAATGGAATCGCGCCTTAAATGCCTTTGAACAAGCCGTTAAATTGAATCCAGACTTAGCCAGTGGCTACTACGCGATCGCGCTGATGTTAATTCAACAAGAAAAGTGGGAGAAAGCCCAAGAAAACTTAAAACAAGCAAAAACCCTTTATCAACAGCAAGAAAACACTGAAATGGTAGTGTACGCTGAACAACTAGCGGAAAGAATCACGACTGAAATCGAGAATTAGAGCTTTTCAGCTAAACTAGAAAAATAGAGGGTATTAAGGAGGAAAATAAGATTGCCCAGAGTCCGAGTTCGCCAGCACGTTAATCCCCTCAGTGAGAAATTCCAAGCTCCCATTACGCCGCCGCAGTGGGAGCAAATTTATGCTGATTTAGACAAGCCTTTTTTCCTCGATATTGGTTCGGCGAGAGGACGGTTTCTGCTGGAAATGGCCCAATCTCAGCCCCAATATAATTATTTAGGATTAGAAGTCCGAGAGCCGTTAGTAGAAGAAGCCAATGCCAAACGAGATCAACTAGGATTAACCAATCTCCATTACTTATTCTGTCAGGTGAATGTTTCCTTACCGAC
Organism: Halothece sp.; assembly: GCA_046540715.1. Lineage (GTDB taxonomy): Bacteria > Cyanobacteriota > Cyanobacteriia > Cyanobacteriales > Rubidibacteraceae > Halothece. Next base: position 499 of record JBKHER010000320.1, on the reverse strand, counting down.
AATTTTATCCTCTCTTCCGAAAAAATCTCTTGATCTGGTTACCATTCAATTTCCTGATCCATGGTTTAAAAAGCGTCATGCTAAACGGCGCATTGTACAGCCTGAATTAGTTGATACTCTTGCTCAATATTTAGTTACTGAGGGTGGGGTTTTCTTACAGTCAGATGTTCAGTTCGTTAGTGAAGAAATGACCCGTTATTTTGCCGCTCACCCCGAGTTTGTGCAAGAGCCTCCCTTTTTATTGTCGGAAAATCCCTTACCTGTAGCAACGGAGCGAGAAATGACAGTTCTTAGTCAGGGAGAATCGGTTTATCGGACTTGGTTTCGCCGCCTATCTTCTTAGGGATAAAACAGCTAATGCTTAGGGTAACACCTTCGCCCCCCTTAATCAGTTGGGAAGATTGGGAGAGAGGGAGAGAGGGAATTAGGGAGAGAGTGGGAGAGTGATATCAAATCCGAGAAATTAACCCTGATTTGGGAGTTAGGGAGCGAGACGCTC
>JBKHER010000319.1:0-3112 GCA_046540715.1 Halothece sp. | reverse complement strand
GTAAGGGGGGAATTGAAGGGGGGTACAACTGATTTAGTAGGGCTATATCAACTTAAAATCTTCCTTCATACTTCCTTCTATACGGGGCTTTTGGTAAAATAAGGTCTGTTAAGAGTTTTTCGCAAGGATTAATAAATATAATAAAGTGTCACTAGGTTGCAGGAAATTACCGAGGGATAGATTAACCTAGAAGTGGAAACTTACATTCATTGCTTGATACAACTGGAAATCATTCTAATGACTGAAGATAACTACAACTTGTTTTGATTAGTTTTAAAAAAGGTTCTGAGTTTGTTTTTATAGCTATGACGATTTTTTATAAATGTTTGCAATATTCACGACTTTTACTTGTTGCTTTAATGATGTTAGCGGTAGCTGTATTACCGAGAATTCCTCTTGGGGGAGAAAACAATCAAGTAGCTACAGGAACGGAGATAGAATTTAGAGATTTAGAAACGGGAGTCTATTTATATGGCCAATCTAGTAAGCCTTATGAAGTTGGGAATGAATATATTTTATTTGAAGTAATGGAAGAAAAATTGATTGGTGTGTTGTATATGCCTCATTCTTCCTTCAGTTGTTTTCAGGGAGAAATTACCAATAATCAATTAGAAATGACTGTGGATCATCCTTACGAAGATACGGTTTATGATTACGCGATCGCGCTTGAAGAAACTTCTCCCATTGCTAGCCGAGAGACACAAGTAGAAGCCCCCTTCAAGTTAGAGGGATATGTTCCCGTGAAAGAAATCAACGCTAATGATCGACGGATGTTGGAAATCTGTCGAGAAAAATTCTAGAAACTAAGCCAAGAAGATGGGAGAATAAGACTAAGCGTTCAACGAAGTAAAATTATGTTCAAATCAGCCCTTGCTCTATTTATTGTCGGATTCAGTGTGATTCTATTTGGTTGCAGCAGCCCCACCAGTGGCTTACAAAGTTATACCAATGGGACGCAAGGATACGAATTTCTTTACCCAAACGGCTGGCAAGAAGTGAAGGTCGATAATAACACTGCTGGGGTTGATGTGGTGTTTCGGGATTTGGTAGAGCAAACCGAAAACGTTAGCGTTGTGATCAATGAGGTGGAAGAAGAGAGAAAACTGTCTGATTTGGGAACGCCATCAGATGTGGGACAGCGCTTAAAAAATACTCTCGCCCCTCCAGACTCAGATCGCCGAGGAGAATTAATTCGTGCTGGCGAATTGGAAAAAGAGGGACACACTTATTATATTTTAGAGTATGAAGTCACCTTTCCAGATCAGCAGAAACGCCATAATATGGCAAGTGTTGCGGTTAGTCGCGGTAAGCTGTTTACTCTGAATATTTCTACGCCTCAAGAACGATGGGATAATTTATCTGAGCGTTTTAGTGCGATTGCCAATTCCTTTAAAGTGTATTAGAAATTGAATCATGTCATTGATTCTCGCATCTGCCTCCCCTGCTCGTTTAAAACTTTTGCAAGGAGCTGGCATTAACCCCATTGTCTGTAAAAGTGGTTTTGATGAATCACAAGTAGAGATAGATGATCCCGCAGGATTAGTCACGGAACTTGCTTTTTGTAAAGCACAAGCGGTCTCGCAACAGTATCGCGATCATCTAATTTTAGGCTGTGACTCCGTGTTTAGTTTTGAGGGAGAAATTTATGGCAAACCCGAAACTGAAACTTTCGCGATCGCGCTATGGCAAAGAATGCGCGGGAAAAAAGGCGAACTTTACACGGGACACGCTTTGATTAATCCTAGCCGAAATCAGCAATTGATCCGTTATCGGGTAACAACGGTTTATTTTTCACAGATCAGCGATCGCGCCATTACCGAATATGTTGCCACAGGAGAGCCTTTATCTTGTGCAGGTGGATTTGCCCTTGATGGACGGGGGGGACTCTTTATTGACAAAATTGAGGGCTGTTACAGCAATGTTATTGGTTTAAGTCTGCCGTTATTTCGGGAAATGCTTGCAGAATTAAATTGTCTAACTTTAATCAGTTACTGAGGATTGATTCAAACGTTACACTGAAACTAGAGCGTTAAGAATTGTTAATTAAAATTATGGTACAGAAAGTTAAAAAAACCGAACAAGAGTGGAAGCAACAGCTAACGCCAGAACAATTTCGGGTAACACGCCAAAAAGGAACCGAACGACCTTTTACGGGGAAATATCACGATAATAAACAACCCGGAACTTATAAGTGTATTTGTTGTGGTCAACCCTTATTTAGTTCCGAAACCAAGTATGATTCTGGCACGGGCTGGCCCAGTTTTTATGCGCCCATTCAAGACGACAAGGTTGCCCATGAAACTGATCGCAGTCTCTTTATGACACGCACCGAAGTGTTATGTTCAGCTTGTGATGCTCATTTAGGTCACGTTTTTGATGATGGCCCCGCCCCCACTGGGAAGCGTTATTGCATGAACTCGGCGGCGTTAGATTTTGAACCGCAATCTTAATTACCTTTTTGCCGATCGCGCTTTCAGAATAACAGTTCAGGCGCGATCGCGCTGCTTTAAAGAATGACAATGGTTTCTTCTTGAAAGTTATGCTGATCATCTAAAACCCAACTGCGACAATCCATAACCTTTCCCTGTTGAACCGATATAATGAGATAGGAGTAAGTTTCCCACGCGATCGCGCGATCAAACTCAGAGGGATTAGTCAGATGATCCGGATGCGAGTGATAAATTCCAACAATCTCTAAGTTGTTTTGACGAGCATGCTTTTGGGCTTTTAATAAATCTGTCGGAGCAATTGTAAAGCGCTCGCGCCGACTCAGGGTCTTTTCTTTCTCGGAGACAGTCACTGCCGAAAATAATTCTTCTGATGATGATTCCCAAGCATTCTCGGTTTCCCAAACTTCTACCACTTCGGTTTCTTGATTTCCAGAAAAGATGCCGAATAAAATGCCACAGCATTCTTCTGGGTAAGTAATTTGGGCATGATTATAAATTTTAGCTTGTTGTGGTTGCGTTAGTTTTAGCACACCTCCCCTCCCCTCGTTTCATAATTAGGCTTGGTTTTCTTTTTTGTATTCTAACTTTCTTATAAAGCGCGATCGCGCTTTCCCCCTTGTTATTTTTCTCTAATCAACTCGATAATAATCAAAATCCTCTTA
>JBKHER010000318.1:0-3126 GCA_046540715.1 Halothece sp. | reverse complement strand
CCTTATTAAGGGGGGTGAGGGGGGATCTGAAGTTAAGCTACTTTTTACAAATGAGATCATATTGCTATATATTAGAACTATCAAAAAATAGGAAAATTTATCGTGTTCACCGATTTATTAAACCTTCCTCTCGATCGCGATCGCGCTAGTCATTGCGATCAAACGCTTAGTCTCGCGGGTATGACTTGGGAGGATTACGAAAGATTAACTGAAGAAAATTTTGGGTATCGTATATCTTATTGGAATGGAGTAATCACAATCGTGTCTCCCAGTAGAAACCATGAGAGGATAGCGGAAGTGATCAATGGTTTAATTAAAACTTATTGTCGCAAGTATAATTTGGCTTATTTTCCCATAGGTTCAACCACTTTAAAAAATCCTCCATTAGTAGGGAAAGAACCTGATCATAGCTTTGCTTTGGAAACAGATAAATCTCTTCCCGATTTAGCAGTGGAAGTAACTTATACCAGTGGTAGCGTTGCTGATTTGGAAAAGTACCGAGCCTTAGAAGTCAAGGAAGTTTGGTTTTGGAACGATAATGAAATTACTTTTTATCGTTTGGTTGATGGGAAATATCGAGAAATCGAGGAAAGTATTTGTCTGCCCAAATTAACCACTGACTTTTTGATTCCCTTTGTTAATCGGGGATTGACAGAAACACCCCTCACAATTGAGGAAGATTTTTATTATTCGTTATAGCAGTTTTCATCCCCCTTTATCCCCCCTAACCCCCCTTTGAAAGAGGGGGATCCTAGGTAAAAATTTACCAAATAACAAATAACGAATAACAAATAACAAATAACTAAATACTTTGTCGTTTTAATAGTAAGGAATTCGTAACAACAATAACCGAACTCAGCGCCATAAACCCAGCCGCGATCGCGGGACTCAATAAGATATCATATTTCGGTAACAGAATCCCTGCTGCTAAGGGAATGGTAATTACGTTATAACCTAACGCCCAAAAGAGATTTTGACGAATTTTATTGAGGGTGGCAAGACTGAGATTAATTGCCGTAATCACATCAAAAACGCGATCGCGCATTAAGACAATAGAGGCAGTTTCTAGGGCGACCTCGGTTCCTTTTGCTAGGGCAATTCCCACATCCGCTTGTGCTAACGCTGGGGCATCATTAATGCCATCCCCAATCATCCCCACAGACTGTCCCTTTTCCTGTAATTGTCTCACCACTTGTGCTTTGTCTTCTGGGTGAACTTCAGCAAAAACTTGATCAGGCTTGAGATTTAACTGTTGCGCGATCGCGCTAGCCACACTTTGCTTATCCCCTGTTAACAACCTCACCTGTAACCCCATTTTTTGGAGTTTTGACACCGTTTCTGTCGCATCAGGTCGTAAACAATCCTTCAAAGCAATTAACCCAGCTTCAGCCCCATTAATGGCAACATAAACCACCGTTTTCCCAGTCTTCTCTAACGCCTCTCCCTTCTCTTGCATCGCACTGGGAACCATGATCCCTTGTGTTTCCAACCACGCAATATTCCCCACCACAATCGGCTGCTGTTCTACCATGGCTCTAATCCCATAGCCAGATTGAGTTTCTTCCTCACTGGTAGCTAGCAGAGAAATCCCCCTTGCTTGGGCTTCCTGAACAATGGCACTCGCTAAAGGATGATTCGTTCCCTGTTCCACTGAAGCCGTAAATTGTAATAAAGTTTCTTCCGTAATATCAGGAGTCGCCATCACCCAGCAATCCGTTACTTTTGGCTTTCCTTCTGTCAAAGTTCCCGTTTTATCAAACACCACCGTATCCAAACCATGGACTTTTTCTAAAACATCGCCTCCTTTAATTAACAAGCCCTGTTTTGCCCCAATTCCAGTTCCTACTAAAATGGCAGTGGGGGTTGCTAACCCTAACGCACAAGGGCAAGCAATCACTAAAACCGCGATCATCACCTTAAGACTTAATAACAGCGGACTGCTTTCGAGCGTAATCTCCGTCCAAATGTTTGTACCAATAAAATACCAAAAGAGAAACGTTAATCCCGCAACCGCCATTACCCCATAAGCAAAATAGCCAGCAACTTTATCCGCTAATTTCTGCACCGGCGCTTTGCGAGTTTGGGCATTTTCCACCGAAGCAATAATTTTCGCCAAAGCTGTATCTTTACCCACTTGGGTAGCTTTTAACGTCACTACCCCCGTTAAATTAATCGTTCCTGCTTTTACCGTGTCTTCAACCTGTTTATTAACGGGAATAGACTCCCCCGTTAACATCGACTCATCAACCGTTGTTTCCCCTTTCAGAATTTCCCCATCCACAGGGAATTTTTCTCCAGGTAACACTCGTAACCATTGTTGCACCTGCACCTTAGAAACCGGAACTTCCATGCTTTTTTCTGCTTGATTGTCGGTTTGTTTCACCAAACGGGCGGTACTCGGTTTGAGAGACACTAACGCCGCTAAAGCTGCCCCAGCTTCTCCTCTCGCCCGTTGTTCCAGGGTTCTTCCTAAGAGAATAAAGCCCAGTAACATCACCGGTTCATCAAAAAAACATTCCCATCCTAATTGGGGGAACAGCAAAGCCACACAGCTAGCAATATAAGCACTGAGCGTTCCCAAAGCGATTAAACTATTCATATTGGGAACCCGTTGCCATAACCCCTTTGCCCCATCCACAATAATCTCTCGACCGGGTAAAATCAGGGCAAGGGTGGCAAGTCCCCAATGAAACCCGATATGACTCAGCAAGGGTACTTCCAAGCCTGTGAGATGTTTGAGATGTCCAATTGCGGATAAGATGATTAAAATCGTCGCAATGGCGAGTTTCTGCAAATTTTCGCGATCGGCTTTTTGGCGTTTTTCCTCGTAGCTAATCGCCGTGTTTTCCTCATTATCTGGATCGTGGGGTTGAGAAGGAAAGCCCTTAGCGGTTAGTTGTTTCGCAATCTCATCGGGATTAACGGCTTCAGGCTGATATTGAACCACCGCCGTTGCCGTAACTAGGTTCACTTGGGCAGCGAGAACCCCAGAATTTTGCTCAATTTGGCGTTCTACAGCACTGACACAACCGGCACATTTCATGCCATCAACCTCTAAGGTAATAGTTTCTGTGGTGGTTTCCTGAGAAGGGGCTTTTGGTGAAACTTGCATAGGGATCATTGGGG
>JBKHER010000317.1:0-3150 GCA_046540715.1 Halothece sp. | reverse complement strand
AGGACTGAATAGAAGCGACAACTACAGCCGAAGGTTCACTCGCTAGTAACATTCACAGTTGCCTCCAATTGATGCTGTTTCCAAAGCGAGTAATATAAGCCCTCTTCTCGTAGTAATTCTTCGTGACTACCAGCTTGGACAATTTTCCCTTGATCCATTACCAGCAGTCGATCCGCTTGAGCGGCTGCTGAGAGTTGATGAGTAATGAAAATAACTGTTTTTCCGTTTGTCCCTGCCGATAAATTGCTTAAAATATCGGTGGCAGTCCGATTATCCACACTGGAGAGGGCATCATCTAAAATCAAAACAGGCGCATCAATTAATAAAGCCCTTGCTAGAGAGGTGCGTTGGCGTTGTCCACCAGAAAGGGTAATTCCTCTTTCTCCAACAATGGTTTCATAGCTTTTGGGAAAGTTGACAATCTCAGAATGAATTTGGGATTGTTTTGCTGAGGATTCAATTAAGAAGGACTCAGCATAGGGATCGCCATAAGCAATATTATTTCCCACTGTGGTGCTAAATAAAAAGCTGTCTTGGGGAACATACGCGATCGCGCGTCGTAAATCGGCTAGCTTGAGCTTAGTAATATCTTTTCCATCTAGGAACATCTGTCCTTCTCCTATGTCTAGCAGACGAGGAATCACATGGGCTAAGGTTGATTTTCCCGCACCAATTGACCCCACCACTGCTACCAACTCTCCGGGTTGAATGGCAAAGTTAACACCAGTTAGTGCCAATTGTTGCGATCCAGGATAAGAATAAGTTAGATTTTTCGCTTCTAGGTGTCCTTGAATTTCTTCTACAGGAAACGATACAGCATCGGGGGCATCCTGAATTTTCGGTTCGGCTTGAAAAATTGATTCTACCCGATCAACACTCACTTCTCCACGTTGGTAAGCAGTAATGGTGAATCCTAGTAACGCAATGGGAAAGACTAAACGTTGGGCATAGATAATTAAAGCCACAAAATCTCCGTTACTAATAATACCAGCACCAATTCCGCGAGAACCAAACCCTAATAGTAATAATAAACTCACTGCTGCTAGAGCTTCAATAATGGGAAATAACAGGTTACGAGTTCGGGCTAATTTTAGGTTAGCGCGTAGCAGATTCTGATTTTTTTCTGCGAATACCGCTCTTTCATTTTCTTCCTGAGAATAGATTTTGATCAGAGAAATGCCACTTATGTCTTCCTGAATTAACTGACTGACATCAGAAAGATTTTCTTGCACCGCTTGTTGTTGATCCTGAAGATTGTCACTAAAAAGTTGCACTGCAATTAGAATCAAGGGATAAGGCGCGATCGCGAGTAAGGTTAAACGCACATCCACCGATAACATAAAGGGAAGCGTAATTCCATAAGCAAAGACAGTATTAACCAAACTCAGCAAGGCAAATCCCACTAGACGACGGATATTATCCACATCACTGGTTGCCCGATTAATCAAGTCTCCCGAGGTATTAATCGAAAAATAGGCTGGTTCTAGGCGCAATAAATGTTCAAATATTTGCTGTTTCAGGCTATATTCCACTTCTCGCCCCACGCCAAAAATCCAAACCCGAGACAGCATTCGGATTCCCCACATGATGGAAGCGAGAATAATAATTGCAAGGACATAATACCAAAAGCGATTACTCTCGAAGGACTCATCCACACTATCCCGAATTAACAGGGGGATATATGCACTGAGTAAATTAACCGCTAACAAAGCCCCAATCCCCATAAACATTTTTTTACGGTAAGGGCGGATATAAGAAATTAAGGTTTGTAAACGTGATTGTGCCATGTTATACAATTTAACAAATTTTTTTCCTTTCTCCTTGCTCTAAAGAGTTATTTTTTATGGGTGATTGGTTATCCCATTTCGGCGTTACACACCACCCACTTTCCAAGTAGGGGGGATTTACTGCCAAGAGAACTTAAGTTAATCTAAAAGTAATAGCGAATAAAAGGAGGAGTTATGGAAATTACTGACTTAAAACAACAAGTACAAACCGTGTCGCAACGCTTAGAAAAAGCTCAGGAGTATCTTTGACCCGCCTTTAATTAATGCCCAAATTGAAGATTTAGAACAGCAAGCTGCCCAGCCTGAGTTTTGGGATGATCCTGAAACCGCGCAACAAACCTTACAGAAGCTCAATGATCTCAAGGCAACTTTAGAACAGTATCAACAGTGGCGCGATCGCGCTGAAGATACCAAAGCCATCATAGAGTTACTCGAAGTCGAAGCAGATGAATCCCTCTGGCAAGAAGCCACGGAAAACCTAGAACAACTCCAAGCCTCCCTTGATCGCTGGGAATTAGAACAACTTTTCTCTGCTCCCTATGACGAAAGAGGAGCAGTCATTACAATTAATACTGGGGCAGGAGGAACTGATGCTCAAGACTGGGCGCAAATGTTATTACGGATGTATTCCCGTTGGGCGCAGAAACGAGGCTATCAAGCCCATCTCACCGAAATTTCTGAAGGAGATGAAGCGGGCATTAAATCAGCAACCCTCGAAATTGAAGGGCGCTATGGCTATGGCTATCTTAAAGGAGAAAAAGGAACCCATCGCCTAGTACGAATTTCTCCCTTTAACGCCAATGGAAAACGGCAAACCAGTTTTGCTGGAGTAGAAGTTATGCCCATTTTGGATCAAACCACGATCCAAGATATTAAACTTCCCGAAAGTGATCTCGAAATTACCACCTCTCGTTCTGGCGGTGCAGGGGGGCAAAATGTGAACAAAGTAGAAACCGCAGTGCGAATCGTTCACCTTCCCACAGGGGTAACAGTTCGCTGTACCCAAGAACGTTCCCAACTGCAAAACCGAGAAAAAGCGATCGCGCTTCTCAAGTCAAAACTAATTGTCATTGCCCAAGAACAAAGAGCGCAAAAAATTGCAGAAATTCGGGGGGAAGCGGTAGAAGCAGCTTGGGGAAACCAAATCCGTAACTATGTGTTCCACCCCTACCAAATGGTGAAAGACCTCCGCACCAATGTTGAAACCAGTGCGGTTGAGGAAGTCCTCGATGGGGAAATTGATTTCTTTATTGAAGCCTATCTTCGCAGTAAGAATTGACGCTCTCCCGTTAAAATTAAAGTCAGTGAAGAGGTCACCCCCTCCACTGCTGCTGATTACTCCGTTCCCATGCCCACCTTGTTA
>JBKHER010000316.1:0-3162 GCA_046540715.1 Halothece sp. | reverse complement strand
TGAAAGGGGGGAACAATGGGTTGGTGTGTAGCACTAATTCTTAAAAATGGTATAAAATCTCAAAAAGTTCGCAACAGATCGATCCCATCTTCTTTCCCCCCAATCATCGGAGGGTTAGGGGGGATAAAGAGGGGTAGTTTTCACGCCTTCGGTATTAGAACAATTGCCCGCCCAATCTAGAGTTTAGCGGTTGCTTGTAATTCTTCCTGAGACACCCACGTCCCATGAAAGCCATAAGGCACTCTTTGGGGCATAATGACTCGCGCTACAGGCTCATTTGTCATCTGTTGAGCATCCACCACTACTAACTCAGATTGGTTAACATTTTCATCATGAACCAAGGTAACTAACCAGCCATCATCTTCCGTCACTCCTCCCTGACGCGGGGCAAAAACTGCTTCTCCACAATAACGGTTGTCTCCGAGGTAATGAATTTCCGAATCAGCCTGATTCTCAAAATCAAATTTGACTAACCCTTCAAATAATGGCATCGGATGCGGCGACATTTTGCCAGCAAATCCATAACGCATTTTACGCCCCATTTTTTGCTCATTAATGCGAGGAAATTCCACCATAAAGGGAGAAAGGTTACGCTCTTGAACTTTCCCTGTTTTCAAGTTAAATCGCCATTGGTGAAGATAAGGCGCTTGATCATTAGAATTATCGTTATCACCAAGAGCAACTAAATTAAAAGCATTCATCCGACAAGCAATTAAAACTACCTCATCTCCCTCCTCATAGGCATTGAGAACATGGAAGATAAAGCAGGAGGGGGCTTCAAACCAACGGATTTCTGAAGGGTTGCCATGGCGTGGTAAAATCCCAAAACGACTAGCGCGATCGCGCTCAAATGCCAATCCCATCTCCCCTTTTGCCATTCTTTCAGGAGAAAACGTCAAGGGTAAATCTAAAAACACCGTATAATTTTTAGTGATAGCAAAATCGTGCATCATCACTCCTTGAGGGAGATCAATGGGAACGGTTCGGGATAATTCCCCATTTTGATCCACAATCCCATATTGCAAATAGGGAGGCGCGAAACTATAGCCAAAAAACAGCATCTCCCCCGTTTCGGGATCAACCTTAGGATGAGCCGTAAACGCCGACTGTAGCTGATTATTAAACGTACAAGCCCCAACGGTATCTAAACTCGGAAGTGCAACCTGATGTGGGTTTCCCCCTTCCCAAAGGGCTAAAAACCGTTTGGCGTGCCACACTAACGCCGTATTAGCGGTATTCTTAAAGGACTCGTCTGGAACATCACTCTGCGGCGGTTCCAGTAATCCTGTCCAAATCGCTTGATTGGCTTCTCGTTCGCGAAGAAAGCCCTGAGTGCGAATGTAGCGGTTACAATAACCCGCTTTTCCCCCTTGGATTTGCACCCCATGTAACATGCCATCCCCATCAAACCAATGATACTCACCAATGGGCGGAAATTGGGGATTGGGGCCATTGCGAACAAACATTCCTGATAAATCGGGCGGTAATTCACCAATCACGGTGAGATCATCTTGTTCGATTTCTTGACGAATAGGGGCAAAGTTACCCGTTAGAAATGGATTAGTGGTTGTGGCAGTCATAATTAGGTTGGCTTTCTGCGATGAGAGTCTTTACTAATCTTAACAAGGTTCAAATTTAACTTTTAATCCATCTTTGGGACGAGGAACTGGAATCATAGTTAAATCCGTATCCTGATTCGGTAATAATTCCCAATGATAGTTTCGCAGTAAATTCACCGCCAAGATTTTCATTTCTAAGCGGGCAAATTCTTTGCCGATACATTCGCGCATTCCGCCGCCAAATGGCACATAATTATAAGTTTTTGCAGGATTATTTTCTAATTCAGGATTAAATCGTTCTGGGCGATAAGTAGCAGGTTCAGGATAAACCGTTTCTTGTTGATGGGTTTGATTAATTTGATAGAGAAGTTTCCAACCTTTCGGAATTTTATATCCTTGAAATTCACAATCTGCAATGACTTTCCGAAAAGCACCACCAACGGGGGGAACTAATCTTAAAACTTCCTTCAAAACTTGATCTAAATAAGTTAGTTGTTGCAGATTATCGAAGGTAATTTTTTGATCTCCTAATACTTTTTCTTGTTCTGCTTTTGCTTTCTGTAAAATCTCAGGATGTTGGGCCATTAATAAGCAAAATGAGGTTAAACTGGAAGTCAAAGTTTCATGACCTGCAAAGAGTAAATTTAAAAGCTGATCTTTAAGTTCCTCAACACTGAGCTTATTCCCTTCTTCATCTTCAGCCTGCATTAAAATACCTAAAGCATCATTCCCGAGGTCTTCCTGTTGTTGTCGTTTCTGAATAATTTTTTCTAATTCAGTTAAGAGTTGTTTTCGACTCTCTAAAGCGCGACCAAATTTTGTCCAAGGAAGGGATAAAGGAAAACTAAATAATCCTTTTACCCAAGTTTCAAATAAATAACGGAGTTCTGTCTGTGAGCCATTTTCTAATCCAACAAATAATTCACAAGCAATATCAAAGGTATAATTGCGAAGTTCGGGATACCAAGTTAATTTTTGTTGTTCTTCCCAATGGTTTAAATACTGCTGCGTAATGGCTTCTATAGTTTCAATATAACTGCTTAAGGCACGAGGACGAAAGGCTTTAGCAAGTAGTTTCCGCCGTTGCAAATGTTCATGTCCAGTTTGAATGGTTAGGGAAAGAGAACCTAAAAGCGTACGGGTACTTTTGGGCCAAGCAGAAACAAAGTAACGGTCTTCATTGGTAATTACAAACCGATTGGCTTCTTCCCCTTTTAAAACAATTGTGGGTTGACCAAAGAGAGAGGTTTTAAAGATTGAACCATACTTTTCATATCGTTTTTTGGCAAAGTCTTTATCTCGTAAAAAAGCTAAGGTTTCACCAATTAATGGTAAACCAAGTTGACCAGGAGGAAGTACAGATATTGTTTGAGTTGTCATAATTTTAGTGGCTCTTTCAACCTCTTTATCATAGAATAACAAATCACTCTTGATTCATTTTTTCTTCATACTCTTTCCCCAAAACTCGCGGGGGGTTGGGGGGATCGTTGTGTAGCACCAATTATTCAAAATTTGGATTCTTCCTGATAAAAGTGGCGTTAAACCTAATTAAGCTGCTGTGGATTTAAATTGGGGATTAGTGGCGACCGAGACGGTCGCACTA
>JBKHER010000315.1:0-3171 GCA_046540715.1 Halothece sp. | reverse complement strand
AATAACAAATAACATTCATTATGTCATCAAATCCGATTATTTTAGTAACAGGAGGAGCCGGTTATATTGGCTCTCATGCGGTCTTATCATTAAAAGACAAAGGCTACAATGTAATAATTCTTGATAACTTAGTTTATGGTCACCGCGATATTGTTGAGCAAAAATTAGATGTTGAATTGATCATTGGCGATACTTGCGATGGGTCTCTGCTTGACCAATTATTCCAAACCCGAGAGATTACAGCAGTGATGCACTTTGCCGCTTATGCTTATGTGGGGGAATCTGTAGAAAATCCTGCTAAGTATTATCACAATAATGTTGTCGGAACACTGACTTTACTCGAAGCAATGCAAAGAGCAGGGATTAATAAGTTTGTTTTCTCTTCTACTTGTGCAACTTATGGTGTTCCTGAAACGATTCCGATTCCAGAGACGCACCCTCAAAATCCCATTAATCCTTATGGTACAAGTAAATTAATGGTGGAGCGTATCCTCAAGGATTTTGATCAGGCTTACAATTTTAAGTCTGTGATTTTCCGCTATTTTAATGCGGCTGGGGCTGATCCGAAAGGACGCGCGGGAGAAGATCATAACCCAGAAACTCATTTGATTCCTCTAATTTTACTCACCGCTTTAGGAAAACGTCAAGCAATTAAAATTTTTGGCAGTGATTATCCCACTCGTGATGGAACTTGCATTCGGGATTATATTCATGTGAGTGATTTAGCACAAGCTCATGTGTTGGGATTAGAATACTTACTACAGGGGGGAGATAGTGAAGTTTTTAATTTAGGTAATGGCAATGGGTTTACAGTACAAGAAATGATTGCGATGGCAAAAGTGGTGACTGGAAAAGATTTTGCTGTGGAAGAAGCCCAGCGTCGCCCCGGTGATCCACCGACGTTAATCGGAAGCAGTGATAAGGCGCATCGAATGTTAGGTTGGACTCCACAATATGCTGATTTGAAGCAAATTATTAGTCATGCTTGGCAATGGCATCAAAAACGACACTTCTAAGAGGTAAGTGGTTTGAGTTTCCGTAAACCCTGCGCTGTAAGGCTTATGAACACTGGATTCTTCAATTGGGCTAATCAGACATATTTGATACTAATAATTGATCGAAACGGGATAAGATGAGATGCTTGGTGGGGATATTTAACTATCCCCTGTGTACCTAGCATAAAAGGAGAAAAGCCTTGGATTTATCAAAGATTCCCGCACAACCCGAAACTGGTTTAGTCAATATCCTCATTGAAATTGCTGGGGGGAGTAAAAACAAATATGAGTATGATAAAGACTTAAATGCGTTTGCCCTCGATCGCGTTTTATTTTCTTCTGTTAAATATCCCTATGATTATGGGTTTATTCCCAATACCCTAGCTGATGATGGCGATCCCCTCGATGGCATGGTGATCATGGATGAACCAACGTTTCCGGGGTGTGTGATTACCGCACGTCCCATTGGGATGTTAGAAATGATTGATGACGGCGATCGCGATGAGAAATTACTCTGTGTTCCCGAAGAAGATCCCCGCTTTAAGGAAGTAAAATCCCTAAAACAAGTTGCACCCCATCGTTTAGATGAAATTTCTGAATTTTTTGCCACTTACAAACGCCTAGAAAAGAAAGAAACGGAAATTCTCGGCTGGAAAGATGCCGATAGTGTGAATGCGTTAGTAGAAAAATGTGTCAAAGCAAATCAGTAAAGCATTGAAGCAAGCTGATCAGTCTCTATCCTTGGAGGGGGACATTAGAAGGAGTTAGTGTCTAAACTGTCACTAGCTTCTGATGTTTTTCCCGACAATGACCCTAACTAATTATTTCCCATTAAGTTGCCCTAAGCGAAGCAGTCCACTGGCTTCAATCCTTTTATTAGGGCTATTTGTTCCCCTTTTGAGTAGCTGTGGTGAACTATTTTCCTCTACTGTGGATGCTCAACCCGAAGCCAGGGAAAGCAAACAGGAGTCTAAGGCGAGTGTAGAAAGCGCGATCGCGCAACGAAAAGCCATTCGCGAACCTCTCACTTATAAAGGGGATACCGCCCCCCAGCAAACGGTTACCCTGCGTTCCCAAGCCGAAGGACAATTGCAAGAATTAACTGTCGATGCAGGGGATAGGGTAGAACAGGGGCAAACCATAGCCCAACTCAATGATAGAATCGTTCAAACCGACATCACTGAAGCTGAAGCTGAATTAGCCAGCCGTCAATCAGAGGTGAACCGCTTACGGAATCAAGTTAGAAATGCCGAAGTTGAATTAGAAAAAGTTCAAGCCCAAGCCCAACAAGCCCAAGCAGATGCCCGACGTTTACAAAACCTCGCGGAACAAGGGGCTGTGGCGCAACAAGAAGCGGAATTAGCCGCTACTGAAGCCACAGTCGCCCAGCAAGAAGTACGCGCCGCTCAAGAACAAATCCGTATTGACCAAGATGCTGTCGCTAGTGCCCAAGAACAAGTGAGCGCACAAGAATCCATTATTGCTCAAGCCCAAGAGCGACGTTCTTATAGTACCCTGAAATCCCCTCTTACAGGCGTAGTTTTAGAGCGAGTCACCGATCCAGGTAACTTAGTCGAACCAGGGGAGGAAGTGTTAACCTTGGGGGATTTTGAAAAGGTTAAAATTCGGGTTTTAGTCTCGGAACTAGCCCTAGGAGAGATTCAGCGAGGGCAACAAGTAGAAGTTGCCCTCGATGCGTTTCCTGATGAAACCTATTCGGGAAGGGTTACTCGTATTTCTCCCTCTACTAGCAACGATAGCCGACAAGTGCCGGTAGAAGTGCAAATTCCTAATCCAGACCGAAGAATTGGACAAGGATTATTAGCGAGGGTAACCTTTTCCCGTCAAGAGGTGGAACGAGTGGTGATTCCAGAAACCGCCCTCCATGATGAGGAAGGGGATACCGCAACCGTGTTTACTCTCAATCGGGATCAAGATTCCCCCACTGTAGAGGCGCAAACTGTCGAGTTAGGGGAACGGGTTAATGATGAAGTAGAAATTCTATCGGGATTAGAGCCAGAAACCCCTTATGTTGTTCGCAGTAGTCGTTCCCTTCAATCGGGAGAAACTGTCCGTTTGAGTGCCCTTTCTCAAAATTCTACAGAGGAGGAGTAAATGGGGAACCCAAACTAACTTAAACATATAATCATCTAATCTCCCGATTTTGATTACTACA
>JBKHER010000314.1:0-3227 GCA_046540715.1 Halothece sp. | reverse complement strand
CGACTGCTTAAGCGAGGGCTATCAGCTCATGTTTTCAATGATAAAGCCACAATGGATAGAGTTGCTCAGATTATCATGGAAAGAGGAGAATTTACAGGGCTTGTTAGAGGATATGAACGTTATGGCTTATTTTTCACAGAAGCTATCGGTTATCGACTTAGCCCTGAAGATGGCTCAAGAACATTGCTGTTTTATGGAGAAGTGAAAATTGATGCAGAAAACAGATATCACGTCATCCCCCGTACTCGACCCAGTTAAGAATAATTGGAGTTTCATGGAAGTATGGATTGACCCGATGCTTTCTCCCCCTTACATACTTTTATTACTGGGTGACTCTGCTGGAAGCTGTCATGTGTACGATCCAGCAGAGGGCTACAAGGTTGTATTCAGTAGCGAAACTTACGATAAAGCTCAGAACTGGTTGTTAGAGGATGAGTATGAACCAATTGAAGGAAGACTTTCAGACTCAGATTTGTAATCAGAAATGATAAAACTGCTCTTTCATTGACTAATTGGTAACGTAAAATGGTTAATATACAAGCACTGATAGTGTTGCCGAGAAAATGAACTTTTTTCGGATTAACACATTTAAATATCTTTCTTCAATAATGCTATGACTGCTCACACCTCATTACCAACCATCCTGAAACAACGCCGTGAGCGATTAGCCAAAAAATTTCCTGATAAAGCCCTGTTATGGTCAGGATGCGCTCCTGCTCGTAACTTTCCAGCGAATACCTTTCCTTTTCGCCCCAGTAGCCATTTTTTATATTTTGCAGGGTTATTTTTGGAAAATGCGGTGATTGAATTAGACAATGGGAAGTTAACGCTGTTTATGGATAATCCTTCCTCAGAAAGTATTTTATGGGGGGGAGAACAACCCAGCCGTGATCAAATAGCTACTCAAATTGGGGCGGACAGAGCGTATCCTTTAGCCGAGTTATCCCCTGCTGATCCTGATATAGCAACGATCGCGCTGTTTGAGCCCACCACCTATCAACAACAATGTCACTGCTTACAACGAGCAATTCCTCAACCGAGTCTGGCAACAGGAAAAGATTTAGCTTTAATTGAGGCAATTATTGAACTGCGATTATCTCACGATCAAGGCGCGATCGCGCAAATTCGTCAAGCAGCAGAAGTCTCCATTCAAGCCCATCAAGCAGGAATGCAAGCCACAGAAGCTGGAAAAACGGAAGCTGAGATTCGGGCAGCGATGGAAGGGATAATGATTGCCCATAATCAACCCCCTGCCTATGGCAGTATTGTCACTGTCCATGGGAACGTTTTACACAACCACGACTATTCCCACCCCCTACAAGAAGGAGATTTACTATTAGCGGATGTTGGGGCAGAAAGCAAGGGAGGCTATGCCTCAGATATTACCCGTACTTGGCCAGTCAGTGGTAAGTTTTCCCCGACACAACAAGAAATTTATGATTTGGTATTAGCTGCCCATGATGCTTGTATTGCCATGGTTGCCCCTGATGTGGAATATAAAGAGATTCATTGGCAAGCTGCCCGAATTATTACCAAAGGATTAGTAGAAATTGGCATTCTCAAGGGCAATGTTTCTGATTTACTGGCTAAAGATGCTCATGCCTTGTTTTTCCCTCATGGTGTCGGACACTTATTAGGCTTAGATGTCCATGATATGGAAGATTTAGGCGATTTAGCAGGATATGCCCCAGGGAGAAAACGCAGTGAACGCTTTGGGTTAGGCAATCTCAGGCTCGATCGCGCTCTCCAAACAGGAATGACACTCACCATTGAACCCGGATTTTACCAAGTACCAGCAATTCTCAATGATCCTCAAACTCACGAAACCTATGGCGATATGATAAATTGGGAGCGGTTGCAACAATTTTCTGATGTTAGAGGGATTCGCATTGAAAATGATGTGTTAGTAACTTCAGAGGGGGCAGAAGTTTTAACGACATCTCTCCCTTGTCAGCGAGATCAAATTGAATCCCTAACTCAAGGATGATCTTGCAAGTTGCTGATCGCTACAAAGAAACCCTAGTGATAAAATTAAGAATTGTTAAAGCAAGTTCTATTGAAGTTTTAAAACCTATTAGCTATGAAAACCGCCCTAATTGTTGAAGATAGTCAAACCGATCAAAATTTCTTTAGTAGCCACCTCCAGAAAGCGGGGTTTTCTGTAACTGCTGTTTCTAGTGTGGAAGAAGCAGAGGATAAGGTCAAAGCTAATAAACCTGACTTAATTATTTTAGATGTTATTCTCCCTGGGCAAAGTGGGTTTGAATTATGTCGAGAATTAAAATCTCAGGATGAAACGAAAAATATTCCCATTATTATTTGTTCGACTAAAGAAACCAATGTTGACAAAATGTGGGGAGATATGCTAGGGGCGAATGCTTATTTAGTGAAGCCCGTTGATTCCGATGAGCTAGTTAATACAGCGAAAAAATTTGCGAATTGATCTAGCAATAGGATCTAGTTTGTCAAAAGTGATCCCTCGTCTTCTTTAGTTAGTAAGGGGGGCAACTGTTTGAGATTTGATATTAGCTTTGTCATCAGAAGATGTAACCAATATGTCAGAAGAAACGCCATTAGTCGGAATTATTATGGGGAGTGATTCCGACTTACCAACAATGGAAAGCGCGATCGCGCTGTGTGAAGACTTTTCTGTCCCCTATGAAGTTGCCATTGTCTCGGCCCATCGTACCCCCCAACGCATGGTCAAATATGCTCAAACGGCAAGGGAACGGGGTTTAAAGGTGATTATTGCCGGTGCTGGGGGGGCAGCGCATTTACCCGGAATGGTTGCCTCTTTAACCACCTTACCGGTTATTGGCGTTCCTGTAAAAACTCGTCATCTGCAAGGAGTGGATTCCCTTTATTCCATAGTGCAGATGCCAGGAGGAATTCCTGTGGCGACGGTTGCCATTAATAATGCGAAAAATGCGGGGTTACTTGCTCTACAAATTTTATCCACGTTTGATTCTGACATTGCGAAAAAACTGGAAACCTACCGTCAAGAATTAGAAGAATCTGTCTTACAAAAACAATCCCAATTAGAGAAAATGGGACCCCAAGAATACCTGAAAACTATCAATAATTAAGGCTTGCTGAAAAAGTTCATTATTTGTTATTTGACAAGCGGTGGCTAAAAAAATTAAATAGATAAAAAACCCCCTCCCGAAAGAGGGGGCGAAATTTAGTTAGCTATTCTGTGAAGATTAGCCGTTGATTTCAGGAGCTTG
>JBKHER010000313.1:0-3230 GCA_046540715.1 Halothece sp. | reverse complement strand
TGATTTAGTAGGGCTATATACAACACAAAATAACATTTAAGTAAAGCTCATTTAAGGGCTAATCAAGCATTTTTGATGATTTCCCTCTTGATGAGGGATAAACTAAATTCGATAATATAAGGAAGATGCTTAACTTGATTACTCCCCATTGCACTATGGCTCGATATACCTGTACCTTTTCGGTTGCGATTGATTTAGAACAATTACAGTCTTCTTTGAAGGAGATTTTAGAATCCTGTCATTTGGAAATTATTTATGATACAGGAGAATATATTATGGCGCGAGAAGTTCCAAACCGTGCGCCTTTTCCGAAATTAGTCACCGCAGAAGTTTTAATTGACCGTACCACAGCAACCCCAGAAGAAGTGCGTATGAATTTAGTAATGAAAAATGAAGAACTCCCCTTACAAACGAATAATCACTGTCACCAAATGTTTGATTTAATTCAAGAGGCGTTAGTAGAATATTCGCAATGGGAGCTTTTAGAAAAAGTCGCTGGTTAAACGCATAACTCAGTTGTCCACTCATTTGGCTCTGTTGGTCCACGACGACATTGTTGCTTGTGACCGACCCAAGTGAGTTCCCAAGTCCCCTCACTGTGTTGTTCAAATTCTAGACGATACTGCATTGCTCCTACTGAGTCGTCTTTTAAGTTGGTTTGAGTAACGGTGACAACTTTTTGATTGGCTTGTATCTCTTCGCTGGTAATGGTTTCCTCGGTTGCGCCAAATTTCTCTTCTAGACCATAATTCGCTTCAGCAAAGGTTTCTGGATTTTCAGTGGTACGAGAGGAGGGTAATTCTAGGCTTTCATAATTAGCGCGATCATCATTATTTTCAGGGGAATCAGAGTTGGGAGTTCCAGCTTGCCAAATGCGGATAATGGGTGAGGGATAAGTGGTTGGTTTTCCCGACCAGGCTAAGGTTTGATGATCCTGACTAAAGGAGATCGCGCTTGCGCCTCCTTGTTGGCGAATCAAGATATTATTTTCAATGGGATTCCCTTCTAAATCGACTAATAAGCCCTCCTGAAATCCTCCTGCTAGCATTGAACCATCAGGACTGACTTGAACGGGAGAAGCCCCAAAATACTGGTGGGTATAAAGAGATTGATTCTGCTGCCAATCCCAGATTGTCACTTCCCCCGAAGAACTCCCCCCACTAAAATTTTGAGTGATTAATTTTTCGCCATCGGGGGTAAAGGTGACATTCTGTAGCACAGCGGTTGTGGATAAGGTTCCGATCTGAGTGTCATTCCCACCGACATTCCAGAGTTTAACTTTGTTACTTTCTTCTTGGGGTGCGCCAAAATTGGCATCAATGGTGGCAAGGGTATTATCATTCGGACTCAGCGCGATCGCGCTTACTGGTTGCTCTCCAATTGTCTTTTCTATTGCCCCTTTTCCCACATTCCAGAGTTGAACGTTACGCCCACAAGCGGCCCAAATAGAACCGCCGTCTGTGGTAAATTCAAGATCTCGACACCCTTCTTGTCCTGCTAACTGTTGCTGCGGTGTTCCTGTTTCCACATCCCAGAGAATGATAGAATCTTGGGGAATTAATCCTTGACTCCAACTCGCCGTGGCAATTGTCTGACTATCAGGGCTAAACGCGATCGCGCTAACAGGAGCATTTAACTCTCTTTCCACCGACTCATGTCCAGCCAACTCCTGCAAGAGTTCCCCAGAGTCCACATTCCAAACCTTGATTGCATCAGCACTCGCACTGGCTAAATATTGCCCATTAGGACTAAACGCCAATTGAGTCACTTCTTCCTGATGACCTTCAATTTCGTGAAGCATCTTCGCATTGTTCCAGTTAGAGCTTTGAGTCAGTAAAATATCTTCATTAGACTCCTCAGACTCTTCTGTGGTTTGCACCAAACCAGGCTCATCTGTAAAACCAGCTAAAGGAGTAGCACAACCGAACTGTCCCAAGAGTAAAACGCTAAAAGTCGTCCTTGACAGGATGCAATGATAGAACATGGTTTTTATGTTTCACTAAATTTTAGCAATCTGCAAGACCGCAAAACAGGATTGTTTTGTTCCCTCCCTTAATGTGAATCCTGCTGATCAACGCTACATCGCGCCCACACGATTATGCTCTAATTCAGCTCGATGTCGATATATTAGAACCAGTATCATCAATTTCAAAGTAGCTAAAAAATTTATGCTTACTTCCACAAAAGAACTTTTAGAGGCCGCCCAAAAACATTCTTACGCGGTTGGGGCTTTCAATATGTATAACCTCGAAGGAGTCAAAGCCGTTGTCAAGGCAGCTGAAGCTGAGAATAGTCCAGCTATCCTCCAAATTCTCCCTCATGTCCTCGATTACGGCGGTTCTTCTCTAATTGCAATGTTTCTAGAAGCTGCCAACTCAGCAAAAGTTCCCATGGCAGTTCATTTAGATCATTGTGATAACGAGACCATGATTAAAACCGTGTTAGAAGCAGGAGTACAATCGGTTTTAGCTGATGGTTCGACTCTTCCTTTTCAAGACAACCTTGCTTTCACCCGCGAAATGACTGATATTGCACACGCTACTGGGGCAACAGTAGAGGCAGAAATTGGCAGAATTAGCGGCACAGAAGACGGAATGACGGTTTCTGAAAAAGAAGCCAAAATGACTGATCCCCAACAAGCAAAGGAATTTGTGGCAGAATCAGGAGTTGATTTTCTCGCTGTCACTATTGGTAATGTTCATGGTAAGTATCATGGCGAACCCAAATTAGATTTTGATCGTCTCGCTAAAATACGTCAGCAACTTGAGATTCCTTTAGTGTTACACGGTGCCTCGGGATTACCCGCTAACATGATTCACCAGTCAATTGAATTAGGAGTCTGTAAGTTTAACGTCAATAGCGAAGTGCGGAAACAATATCTTCAATTCTGGCAGGAATATGGACAAACAGAATCAAAAATGGATCTCTTAGATTGCCAAAAAGCGGTGACTGTAGAAATGGAAAAAGTAATTGCAGAAAAGATCAGATTGTTTGGTAGTGCTGGCAAGGCTTAGGGAATCACGGATATGCTGTCACTTGAGTTTTTGAAAAGGGTATTATAGCGATGATCTCAAAAATTGAGTGGCGCATAACCGCCTTAATTGGCGATTCCCCTGTCTTGGAAATTATGCGCCCACTTTAATTTGATTGCTTAAAGCTGTGTTGGATTTTCGATTTGATATCAAATCCGTTTGATTAATTGGCATAGCGAGCAAGATGCTCGCACTCCT
>JBKHER010000312.1:0-3303 GCA_046540715.1 Halothece sp. | reverse complement strand
CTCCCTAGTAGCGACCGAGACGGTCGCACTACGGAAAATAATTGGAATAACTATACCCTTGGGGATCAAGACGGTCACTGAAGTTATAATCCCCAAAACACCCAGTATGGCGAGTTGAGACCTGTTTTTTCTGAAACTCCAATTCTTCTTTGAGTAACAGATTAAACAAATTTTACAAAGTTTGTTTGCAAAATCTTTCTTTTGGGACACATTTCCGTATAAATTTCACAAGATAGGGAGGAGTTCTAGCGACTCCATCAACTTATTTTTAACTGACGCGAAGAAGAAAATATCCTTGGGAGAACACATGAACATTGTAGTTGTCGGTTTAAGCCATAAAACGGCACCTGTTGCTGTGCGGGAAAAATTAAGTATTCAAGATAATGCCATCGAGGGCGCAATTTCCCATTTATGTCAGCTTCCTCATGTGGAAGAAGTGTCTATTCTCAGTACCTGTAATCGTCTCGAAATTTATGCCGTCATTACCGATGCCGAACAAGGGGTTCACGAAATTACCCAGTTTCTATCCGAACGGAGTGCTTACCCCATTTCCCAACTGCGGCGACACCTGTTTATTCTTCTCCATCAAGATGCCCTCCGTCATCTCATGCGAGTGGCAGCAGGGTTAGATAGCTTAGTCTTAGGAGAAGGACAAATTCTGTCGCAAGTGAAACACGCCCATAAACTTGCCCAAAAACATCAAGGTGTCGGACGACTCTTAGATCGTCTCTTTAAGCAAGCCCTTTCGGCAGGAAAACGAGTTCGCAGTAATACCAATCTTGGGACTGGTGCGATGTCGATTAGTTCGGCGGCAGTAGAACTAGCGGCTCGTAAAGTTGATGATTTAGCCAACTATCGCTGTACCATCATTGGTGCGGGCAAAATGGCACGACTCTTAGTCCAACACCTCATTGCCAAAGGCGGCACACAAATTAATATTGTTAACCGTTCCCAAAAACGCGCCGCTGATTTGGCGAGTCAATTTCCAGACCATGAGTTACAACTTCATCCCCTTGAAGAGATGATGAGTGTCATTGGAGAATCGGATCTCGTCTTTACCAGTACCGCTGCCAGTGAACCAATTTTAGATCGCGCTAAATTAGAACAGAATATCGATCCCAATCATCCCCTGTTACTCTTTGATATTTCTGTTCCCTTGAATGTGAATACTGATGTCAAAGAATTAGAGAACTTAGAAAGTTTCACCGTTGATGACTTAAAAGCAGTGGTGGCAAAAAATACTGCCAGTCGCCGACAAATGGCCCAAGAAGCAGAAGCCTTATTAGATGAGGAAGTTGAATCCTTTGAAGTTTGGTGGCGTTCTTTAGAAACGGTTCCCACCATTAGCTGCTTACGAGAAAAAGTAGAAACCATTCGGGAACAAGAATTAGAAAAAGCACTCTCTCGTCTCGGAACTGAGTTTGCAGAAAAACATCAGGAAGTGATCGAAGCCCTAACCCGAGGCATTGTGAATAAAATTCTCCATGAACCGATGGTGGAATTACGGGCGCAACAAGATATCGAAATGCGACGGCGAACCGTTCAATCCTTACAACGACTGTTTAATCTCGATCCTGAACAACAGTATAGTTAACCCCTGATAAAAAAACATTTTCTTAATCTTGAAATCATCAAGAACGTAGTCAATAAACTTCAGTTGGCTACGTTATTTTATTGTTAAAATAGCCTTAGTTGCATCTATTTTTTTTATGAGTACCCTCCATTCTACTACCATTCGTCGCCTATTGAAACTTCCCCAAAATGATAGTGTCTGGGAAGGAGATCGTCGCAATATTGAAGGTTTGATTTCCGAAAACGAGGAAGGGAACAAGTCCCAAGAATGTGTAATTTGGGTCGATGGTTCAGAAGGGATGGTGCGTGGGATGGAAATGGTGTCTCAACAGACAGGGATGGAGGTAATCGTACGAACCTTATTACGGGCAATGGAAACGCCGCAAAGTTATGGGAAACCCTGTCGTCCCAAAAGGATTATTGTGCGCGATCGCGAAATTCTCTTTTTTCTGCGAGGAATTTTACAAGAGTTAGGCATTAAAATTGATTACGCCCCAGAATTACCCTTAATTGATACCCTCTTTCAAGGATTAACTGAAAATAGTGAACAACGCCCGCCGTTCTTACCAGAAAACTATGAAAAAGCCTTACTCAAAACCGCTGGTGAAATTTGGGAAAATGCCCCTTGGGATTTGTTAGATGACAGCGAAGTAATTACCATTGAATTTCCCTACTGGGATGTTGAGCCACTTTATCTCTCTATCATGGGAATGTTAGGGCAAGAGTATGGGGTGTTGCTTTATCGTTCCTTAGAGTCGATGAAAACCTTTCGGTCAGAAATGTTAGATGGGGAAGATATGGAGAAACTAGAAAATGCCTTTTTAAAACAGGATTGCTGGTTTCTCAACTATGAAATTCCTGAAGATGTAGAGGACGAAGAAGTAGAAAATTTGAGTGCAGCGGAGGTAGAACCCTATTTTGGCAGTATTAATCCCTATGAAGGGATACGACCATTTTTAGGAGAAGATGAAGCTGCGGTGGTCTATATTGCATTACAAGCCTTAAAACAGTTTGTTCAAGGTAGTGAATCTGAACTGGAAACAACATTAGAGGAAAAAATTGAGGAAGAGTATCATATTTCCCTGCCAAAAACGTCTCATAATTCCTCACTTATTCACGTAAAAGTTTCCACAAATCCTGAGTTAGAAGAAGAATTAATGAGGTTATTTGATGATGAGGAGGAAGAAGAAGATTCATTTCCAATCATTAATGATGATTTAGTTCCAGAGGATTCCTTTCTCAGTCTTGGGATGGTTCCGTGGGAGATGATTCATCAAATGCAAAATAACCCGAAACAATTATATGAATCGTTAGGGGCAACTGAAAAAGGGGAAGGAATGCCTGTTATTTTAATCCAAACCTCACGCCCAAAAGCCAAAACCATGATTGAACAAATTCAAGATTCGGGAGGATTAGTGGGGATTGGCTTTAACCAAGGAGAGGATTCCAGTACCGATACGGTTTATGATTTGGGGATTCTGCAAATGGGAGATGGGGAACTTTATCTCTTTGGCGAATTTAATCAGGATGATCCCACTCATGTTAAAGCCCGTCAGCATTGGGATAGGCGCTGTGAGCAAACTGGGGGGTATTGTGCTTTGATTATTGCTAGAGGCTTAAAAGGGGCGACAAGGGGGCAACCGCAACTTCGGGATATGATGGCGTTATTTGAAGCGAAAGCCCTAGAGAGTGAAGATTTAGGGTTAGGGGTATTATCTGCGATCGATTTAT
>JBKHER010000311.1:0-3306 GCA_046540715.1 Halothece sp. | reverse complement strand
GAGGGGGGATCTGAAATTAAGTTACTTTTTACAAATGAGATCATATTGCTATATGCCCTCAACTCCCAAGGTATTAACGACAAACTTTTATATTGAACATGGAAAACTACTTTTAAATAGCTTTTATCGCTTAACTGGCAAAGAATTACTCGCTGGTGCGACAGCCTCAAATCAAACGATTATTGATCTTTTTAAGGCTCCTTTTGCGATTGTCTCTCATGGAACAGAACCTGATCCCATTTTTAATTTTGGGAATCAAGTTTCTCTTGAATTATTTAATTATGAATGGGATAACTTTATTCAACTTCCTTCTAGAAAATCAGCAGAACCAATTGAGAGAACTGAAAGAGAGGCCCTTTTACAAAAGGTATCGGAACAAGGATTTATCGACAACTATCGTGGCGTTAGAATTTCCTCCAACGGTTCTCGATTTTTCATCGAAGATGGCATCATTTGGAATTTAATTGATGCCAATGGAGAGTATCATGGACAAGCGGCTACCTTTCAAAATTGGCTTCCTTTGCCATCTTAAAAGTCTTTATGGGTAAAAGGTTTCGCATTTTCTCCGCTATAAGTGGCGGCAATATGTCCATCTCCCGTAAGTTGATATTTATAGGTAACCAATCCTTCTAACCCCACTGGCCCTCTTGGGGGCATTTTCTGGGTACTAATCCCGACTTCTGCGCCAAACCCATAGCGGAAGCCATCGGAGAAACGAGTGGAACAATTATGAAAGACTCCAGCAGCATCCACTTGATTAAGGAAGGTTTGAGCCAGATTACTATTTTCAGTGATAATTGCTTCTGTATGGCGTGAGCTATAAGTTTGAATATGCGCGATCGCGCTCTCAGAACTTTCCACGATCTTAACCGCTAATACTAATCCCCCATATTCAGTTTCCCAATCACTTTCTGTGGCTTTTTCAATTTGCGGTAAAATTTGACGGGTTTTTTCATCACCGCGTAAGGTAACCCCTTTTTCCGTCATTGCTGTTTCTAGTAAGGGTAACACCTCGTTAGCAATTTCTTGGTGAACTAACAGGGTTTCTACTGCATTACACGCTGCTGGATATTGGGTTTTAGCATCAACGGTAATGGTAACTGCTTGATTGAGATCAGCGTCTTTATCAATATAAATATGACAGATGCCGTCTGCATGTCCTAAAACAGGGATATTTGTGTTTTCCTGAATATAGCGGACAAAAGAATTAGAACCTCTGGGAATAATTAAATCCACATACTGATCTAAGGATAATAACTCCTGAATTTCAGCGCGAGTGGTGAGAAGTTGCACCGCCTCTGGGGAAACATCGGTTTCTGCTAAAGCGTTATGAATGACTCGGGTTAAGGTTTGACAGGAATTAAGGGCTTCTTTTCCCCCTTTTAACATTACGCCATTCCCCGATTTAATCGCTAAACTGGTAATCTGAATTAGGGCATCGGGACGGGCTTCAAAAATGACTCCTAAGACACCTAGCGGACAAGTGAGACGTTTGAGAATTAATCCCGTGTCAAGTTCGCGGTTAATTTGCGTGGTTCCGATGGGATCAGGGAGTTTTGCCACATCTTGAACCCCAGCGATCGCGCTTTGTAATTTCGTTTGATCTAATTTTAATCTTGCTTGTAGGGCTTCTGGGATTCCGTCTTTTTTAGCCTTCTCACAGTCTTGATGATTGGCAGCGATAATGTCGTCTTGATGGGTAGATAACGCCTGCGCGATCGCGCTTAATGCTTGATTCCGTTGCTGTGTTGATAGAACAGCTAACTGTTTCGCTGCGTTTTGGGTTTGTTGAGCGACACTTGATAAAGAATTAGGCGTTGTTTCTAAGGCTACCATCGAGATTTAGATCATTAAACTCCGAGCTTATTTATTTTATCGTAATTTTGATAAATTTTATACAATACTATTATATAGCTGACGATAAAAATCAATCATGAATATTCGCATTGGCAATGGTTATGACATTCATCAGTTAGGAGAAAATCGCCCTTTAATTATTGGAGGAGTCAATATTCCCCATCATTTAGGATTAGTGGGACATAGTGATGCCGACGTTCTCACTCATGCCATTATGGATGCCATGTTAGGCGCATTGAGTTTAGGGGATATTGGTCATTATTTTCCCCCTTCTGACCCTAAATGGGCGAATGCAGATAGTATTGCCTTATTAGAGGAAGTAAAAGCACTGATTACAGCAAAGGGGTGGCAAATTGGGAATATTGATGCGGTTGTCGTGGCAGAAAAGCCAAAACTTAAGCCTCATCTGAAAGCAATGCGCGATCGCGTTTCCCAAACCTTAGACCTCAATTTAGACCAAGTGAGTATTAAAGCCACCACCAATGAAAAAATGGATGCCGTCGGACAAGAAAAAGCCATTTCTAGTTACGCCGTGGTTTTATTAACCCAAAACTAATCTAATCTAGTTCACTCAGATGAATCGCTGGGTCTTGTGCTACCCATCCCTGAGGAGTCTGATAGCGAACCTGAAAATGGAGATGGGAGTCATCCTCATTGGGTTGTCCACTGGTTCCCACGGTTCCAATTTCTTCTCCTGCAGTAACTGATTGATCTTTTTCTACGGTGATACTTTCCAGATGAGCGTAGCGAGTTTGTTTTTCGTTATGGAGAATAATGACCAAATTGCCATACCGAGGATGTTCGCCTGCAAACGTCACCTTTCCTTCTTCCGCCGCTAAAACCGATGTTCCCACATCAGCCATTAAATTAACGCCACTATGTAAACGCCGTTGTTCTGTTTCTGGATCAGTGTACCAGCCATAATTTTGACCCACAGGAACTGACTCGGGGAGGGGATAGTGACTTAATCCAGTATAAGTATAAACATCTTCCTCTTGATCTTCCCACGTTACTCCAGGGAGAAACACAACTTGTGGTTGATCAGTGCAACCATTGAGTTCAAATAAAACATCAGCGCGAACCCCATAAGCCTGTTCTAAATCTTCCCAAGTTGTATCAGGGGGAACTTCTATCCGCACCCCATTAAAAGGGGGAATTAAAATTTCTGTTCCCACAGGGACAGTTTCTTGTTGCAAACTGGGATTAAGGCGGACAATGGTTTCTGGCAGTAAGTCATATTGTTCCGCAATGCTTTCAACCGTTTCTCCTGGGGCAATTTCATGACTTTCGAGTTGGGATAAAATAGGATCAGGACAACTTTGTTCACCAGACATAAACTGGGCTAATACGGAAGCTGGAAAAAGCGTCCCTGTGAAAAGACCAACAGCCAAGGCTAAATATTTCGTCATAAATTAGGCAAAACGTAACGGCAACAACAAAAGCGCATTA
>JBKHER010000310.1:0-3320 GCA_046540715.1 Halothece sp. | reverse complement strand
TCATTTCCTCACGATTGGTCTTGTCAGTGAAAGTTAAGGAACGAGCCCTGATGACCCTTCACTCCGTGAATACTGGGAAAGCGGACTTCCTATGATTAAAATAAGCAATTGTTAATTTCCCATTTCTATGGCAGGATTAAGCATATTCTGTTGATGTTGAGCGACTATGTACGAAAAAATTACCCCTCCTGATCAGGGAACAAAAATTACTTTCCAAGCCGGCGAACCGATTGTTCCTGATGACCCGATTATTCCTTTTATTCGGGGGGATGGAACGGGAATTGATATTTGGCCGGCAACCCAGAAAGTCTTAGAAGCGGCGGTCAAAAAAGCCTATGGTGACCAAAAAAAAATTAATTGGTTTAAGATTTATGCTGGGGACGAGGCTTGCGAACATTATGGCACATTTCAGTATTTACCAGAAGATACCCTCCAAGCGATTCGGGAGTATGGGGTTGCTATTAAGGGGCCATTAACAACGCCTGTCGGTGGCGGAATTCGCTCTCTTAATGTTGCGCTGCGTCAAATTAATGATCTCTATGCTTGTGTTCGCCCTTGTCGTTATTATCCTGGAACTCCCTCTCCTCATCACCATCCGGAACGCTTAGATGTGATTGTTTATCGGGAAAATACCGAAGATATTTATTTGGGAATTGAGTGGAAGGAAGGAACAGAAACGGCAAAACAATTAATTGATTTCCTTAATAAAGATTTAATTCCTAATACCCCTGAACATGGGGAAAAACAAATCCCCATTGATGCGGGAATTGGGATTAAGCCGATTAGTAAAACGGGATCCCAGCGTCTCGTGCGTCGGGCGATGAAACACGCCTTACAACTTCCTCCCGAAAAGCAGCAGGTAACTTTGGTGCATAAGGGGAATATTATGAAATATACGGAAGGGGCGTTTCGTGATTGGGGTTATGAGTTGGCAACCTCTGAGTTTCGAGAAGAATGTGTCACCGAAAGAGAGTCTTGGATTTTAAGTAATAAGGAAAAGAATCCAGATTTAAGTTTGGAAGAAAATGCTCGTCAGGTAGAACCGGGGTTTGATCAGTTAACTCAGCAACGTCGTAATGAGATTATGTCGGAGGTGAAAGAGGTTTTAGATCAACTTTGGGCAACTCATGGCAATGGGAAATGGCAAAATAAAGTGATGGTTAATGATCGCATTGCTGATAGTATTTTCCAGCAAATTCAAACTCGCCCTGATGAATATTCGATTTTGGCAACAATGAACCTGAATGGGGATTATTTATCGGATGCGGCTGCTGCTTTGGTAGGAGGCTTAGGTATGGGTCCGGGGGCCAATATCGGCGATCGCTGTGCAATTTTTGAAGCGACTCATGGCACTGCACCGAAACATGCGGGATTAGATCGCATTAACCCCGGTTCTCTAATTTTATCAGGGGTGATGATGTTAGAGTATTTAGGCTGGTTTGAAGCGGCTGCCTTGATACAGAAAGGGATTGGTGGCGCGATCGCGCAACAAGAAGTCACCTATGACTTAGCGCGAATGATGACTCCCCCAGTTAATCCCCCCTTAAAATGCTCAGAATTTGCCCAAGCCATTATTAATCATTTTGAGGATTAATTGCTAATTGAGAGGCTTTTGTGAGGGGCTGTCCTTGGAATCGAATTCCGATCCGTCAATGATTCAGTCCTATTCCTTAAAATTATTGGAAAACAGTGATTTTAAGGAAAACTCTTGCCTCCCCATTGACCAAGGAAGTCCCAAAACTAACCAGCCAAAATATTAGTATCTATGTTAAAGTTCATGTAGGAAAAAGTAATAATTCCACTCATAACCCTCCCTAAAAATCCTCTTTCCAGAGTGGGAACTCACGGCGCAAGGGGATTATAATTGTAACAATTGTCAAGGGAACGCAAATAATACGCTTTTAGTCTAGGAACTCTGGCTTCATGTTCACAAAACAAGTAACGGATTCTAAAATTTATCAATGGTTTGACGAGCGCCTAGAAGTTCAGGCGATCTCTGATGACATTGCTAGTAAATACGTTCCGCCTCACGTTAACATTTTTTACTGTCTCGGTGGAATTACCCTCACCTGCTTTTTAATTCAATTTGCTACGGGCTTTGCCATGACATTTTACTACAAGCCCACGGTCACCGAAGCCTTTTCATCTGTCCAATACCTAATGACTGAAGTCAACTTTGGTTGGCTTATTCGCTCAATCCATCGCTGGTCAGCCAGTATGATGGTATTAATGATGATTCTTCACACTTTCCGGGTTTATCTCACCGGTGGTTTTAAAAAGCCTCGTGAGTTGACTTGGATTACTGGAGTTGTCTTAGCCGTCATTACCGTTTCCTTTGGTGTTACCGGTTATTCCCTACCTTGGGATCAAATTGGCTATTGGGCGGTGAAAATTGTTTCTGGTGTTCCGGAAGCGATTCCTGGGGTTGGTCCCTTGATTGTGGAGTTGATACGCGGTGGTGCAAGTGTCGGACAAGGAACACTTAGCCGCTACTACAGCTTACATACCTTCGTTTTACCCTGGCTGATTGCAGTGTTCATGCTACTGCACTTCATCATGATTCGGAAACAAGGCATTTCGGGTCCTTTGTAAACCCAACCTCATTAGAAGCTGTCTTTAAACCTGTTAAGAGGAGAACAAGAAATAATGTCCACCTTAAAAAAACCTGATTTAAGTGATCCCAAACTACGGGCTAAATTAGCCGAAGGAATGGGTCATAACTACTACGGCGAACCCGCTTGGCCCAATGACCTGCTTTACACTTTTCCCATTGTGATTTTAGGGACAATTGGTCTGTGCGTTGGTCTAGCGGTTCTTGATCCAGCGATGATCGGTGAACCGGCTGATCCCTTCGCTACGCCGTTAGAGATTCTTCCGGAATGGTATCTCTACCCTGTATTCCAAATTCTGCGGATTGTTCCCAACAAACTGTTAGGGATTGCCTCGATGGGTGCAATTCCTTTAGGCTTAATGCTGGTTCCACTTATTGAAAATATCAATAAGTTCCAAAATCCTTTCCGTCGCCCTGTGGCAACTGCAGTCTTCTTATTTGGTACGGTGGTTACCCTCTGGTTAGGCATTGGTGCAACTTATCCGTTAGATGAGTCTCTAACCTTAGGCTTGTTCTAAACTAAGTTTACTGTTTAATTAACTCCATTTCCTCCCTTTTTGGGGGGAATCTTTTATGGTGAAGTTATACCATTTGAGCAAACGCCCCGACGCATCCTTCGACAAGCTCAGGAACACTTACGACTACAGCCGAAGACTTAGTCGCTAGGCAACGGAGGGGAATCTTGCTCTCGACTAGCGACCGAGACGGT
>JBKHER010000309.1:0-3326 GCA_046540715.1 Halothece sp. | reverse complement strand
TGAAACGTAAGGATGCTTGTATGAATACATCGATAATAAGTACGGGTTTCAACTAAACTAATCCCTTCCGAGGGATTGAAACGACGCCTCCATAAACTCTTGCATCAATCAGTCTGTGATGTTTCAATTAAACTAATCCCTTCCGAGGGATTGAAACATCCCGAATAATGCGTCCCGATAACTTTTCAATTTGGTTTCAATTAAACTAATCCCTTCCGAGGGATTGAAACAAAGAAGCATTGTTGTTGTTCTGAATATAAATTAAGCGTTAAATTAAATTTTGGATGGGTTGTTGATGGAAGACACCCAATATTGCTTAACGCGATCGCGCAGAGAATTTTCTTCTTCCCTAGTTAAAGAATTCGGCATTAAATGGGAGGGGCTTCTTGTTTTCCAGTTGAAACATTTCCTTGTTTAATGGCTCGTTCTAAGAGTAAATTGAGAACAGTTCTCACACTAATAATGGCTGTGAGTTGAGCAAAATCTTCCCACTGACTAGAGGCTGTTGTTTTCAGAATACTTGCTCCAATTAAAAAACTCAACCCTAGGGAAAAAGAATAACTCATAGATAAGCGACTTTCCTGAAACGCAGCGATCGCTTTTCGTCGAAATAACCCATCTCCAACATAAATAATTAATGCTCGTACAACGCCAAAAAAAATAATCATTAATGATAATAGCTGACAAAAGCTAATCATTAAATTATTAAGGATACGAACAAGATTTGCAACGTCCTGACTCCAAACTTCAATAATCATATATTGGTTATTTGTTGTTGGGTAACTGATTAAGCCATTAGTCTAGCATATAGCGCAAGATCCTCCCATTACTGTTATAGTCATTCCAATTAGTTTCTGTATAGCGCGATCGTCTTGGTCGTTAGTAGAGAGCAAGATGCTCTCACTACTTTTCGCCTGATGGTTTTTATTTGGAATCACTATATTGCTTGATCGCGCTTAATTTACCCATAAAAAATCCCCCACACAAATAAATTGTTTTTTATCCAAATTTCAAGCGATACTCCATGCAAGTCTTTTGCTGTTCAGGAGTCATATTTTCAAAACGACGCATAAAATCTGCCTCTGCACGTTCTATCATTTCTTTTACCGTATTAGAAGAGGTATAAATCATCGCTTCGAGAACACTCTTTGTTAATACTTCAATATCATCACCTGGTTTAGAATTTTCAGTAATATTGCCCATAATTTCTTCTAAAGAAAAAATGTAAGCGTCGGGATAATTCTGTTTAGTAGCTTCCACGTATTGTGTATGCAAAGCTTGAATTGTTGTTTCTTTGGTAGCTGTTAAGACCATAAGGCTTAGTATTAATAATGAACAATTTTAGGTTACTAATCATTTTATCTATTAGCTGTTTACGATGAACGTTATTTTATAATTTACTTCCATCGGTAGATTTTTAAATGACAAGCACTTCTCTTAAATTGATTAAAATAATTTATTTCATCGGTTAATTTTACTGATTTTGCCAATAATTGAGCATCATCTCTTACTTCAAGAATCTATTAATACCATCTCTAAAAACTCCAGTTACAGTTAATCCCCCCTAACTATAGCCCTACTAAATCAGTTGTACCCCCCTTCAATTCCCCCCTTTAGTTCCCCCCTTAGTAAGGGGGGTGAGGGGGGATCTGAAATTAAGTTACTTTTTACAAATGAGATCATATTGCTATACCTTTTCCAAGGGGGGAAAAGAAAATCGGAATGTAGCGCTAATTGTTCAAAATGGTATAAGCAGCGAAGCCACATCGCGCTTAATTTTGCCATAAAAAATCCCCCACTTAAGTCGTGGGAGAAATTGCAATTAGCGACACCATTAAAGTTCAGGAGATGAAACTTCTTCTTCTAACTCTTCAGAGCCTTTTAAGTAGTTATTCTTAGCCGTAATAATTGGCTTCGCTAGTAGTAACAAAGAAATCAAGTTAGGTGCTGCCATTAAGCCATTCATGGTATCAGCAATGCTCCAAATTAACTCTAAACCGCCAACTGCACCAATGAAAATAAAAACTAAAAATAAGATTCGGTAGCCTGTAATGACTTGAGAACCGAATACATATTCCCAACTTTTCTCCCCATAAAAATTCCAAGTGAGCATGGTGGAATAGGCAAACAAGACAATGCCAATGGTAATAATCCAACCGCCAGCACCGGGTAAGGCGCGATCAAAAGAAGTTGAAGCAAGAACTGC
Organism: Halothece sp.; assembly: GCA_046540715.1. Taxonomy (GTDB): domain Bacteria; phylum Cyanobacteriota; class Cyanobacteriia; order Cyanobacteriales; family Rubidibacteraceae; genus Halothece. The sequence continues at coordinate 1,120 of JBKHER010000309.1, read as the reverse complement.
TCCTGTTTCCCCTGTTCCTAAACTTCCCGTCACCAAAATGGGGAGGGCTGTCAGACTACAAACAATAATCGTATCAATAAATACTTCCCAAATCCCCCACATTCCTTGACCGGCGGGGGTATTTTTAGCTTGAGCATGGACAATGGAGGTCGCCCCTAATCCTGCTTCATTGGAAAAAATCCCTCGGGCAAAACCAAATCGCACTGCCATTCCCACGGCAGCTCCTTCAAAATTGTCAACGGCTTCACTGGGATTAAACGCATAGTAGAAAATCGAACCAATTGCCCCCGGAATTGCGGGTAAATTTATCACAATGATAAATAGTGACGCGATCATATAAGCAATTGCCATAATGGGCACAATTTTTTCCGTTGTCTTAGCAATACGAGTAATGCCTCCTAAGGTTACTAATCCCACTAAAATAAGTAAGACAATCCCAATGGCAAAGTCGGGGAGATCTAAGCGATCTTGTAATTCCGTGGAGACTGTATTGGATTGCACCATATTGCCAATGCCGAAGGCGGCAAACCCTGACAGTACGGCGTAGAGAATTGCTAAGGGTTTCCATTTTGGGCCTAAGCCATTTTGAATGGAATACATTACCCCACCGGATACTTCGCCCGTTTCAGGGTCAACTTCCCGATACTTCACGGCGAGAGAGGCTTCCCCAAATTTCGTTGCCATTCCTACTAAAGCCGAAACCCACATCCAGAATACAGCCCCAGGGCCTCCTGTCGCGATCGCGGTACTAACCCCAGCAATATTCCCCACACCAATGGTTCCAGCCATTGCCGAACTCACTGCCTGAAAGGAAGTAATTGCCCCAGCTTCTCCACTTTGGGTTCGCGCAAAAAACTTGCCAAAGGTTTCATTCCAAGCGGTTATTAAATGGGTAAATTGAAAAAATCGAAGGCGAATGGTCAAATAAAGCCCTGTGCCAATTAACAGAATCATAAAGGGAGGGCCCCAAACCACCTCATTAATCGCACTATTAATATTCTCAATAACTTCTACCATAGTTCTAAGTGATCACCGTCTTTTTAAGGAGAAAAGAATTAAATTGCCTTATTGCTAACACGGATTCTACTACCCAGACTGTTAATTTGGAAACAAAATTGCT
>JBKHER010000308.1:0-3337 GCA_046540715.1 Halothece sp. | reverse complement strand
GCAAGATGCTCCCACTCTCAGCTTGATGGTTTTTATTTGGAATGACTATAAATCGCTTACTTTGTTGAAGTCCAATCCCCCCAACCCCCCTTAGAAAGAGGGGCTTCAGGAAATTGACATGGTATAACCAATAACCAATAACCAATAACCAATAACCAATAACTAACAATGAGTGTACAAGTTCATTTTCTCCCAGATGATATTATTATCGAAGCAGAAGCTGGCGAACCGATCTTAGATGTTGCCGATCGCGCTGGGCTTTTTATTCCCACAGGTTGTCTGATGGGGTCTTGTCATGCTTGTGAGGTGGAATTAGAAGATGGAACGCCAATTTGTTCCTGTATTAGTGCGATTCCAGAGCAAGAAAAATTTGTCATTAACTTGATTGATGATGTTATTTGGTAGAAATTGATTCTGCTTTAATTTCTTCTAATAATCCCCCACAAGCATCAAGTAAAAGATCAATGACATGATCAAACCCTTCGGGGCCACCATAGTAAGGATCGGGAACTTCTGTCTCTCGATAATTTTTGGCGTAATCACACATCATTTTAATTTTATCCCGATATTTTTTCTTGGGATCAAGGGAAACTAAATCCCAATAATTATCCCGATCCATGGCTAAAATTAAGTCATAGTTTTCAAAATCACGGGGATGAAATTGTCGCGCTTTGCCTAGTAATTGAATGCCTCTGAATTTGGCTGCAGCCGTCATACGGCGATCAGGGGGGTTCCCAATATGATAGTCGGCTGTTCCTGCAGAATCACAAATAATTTGATCACTTAAGCCTTCTTGTTGCACTAAATAACGCATAATGTTTTCAGCAGAGGGAGAACGACAAATATTTCCAAGACAGACAAAGAGAATTTTATACATAGTTATTCGTTATTTTCATCAATAATTTTGAGGCGAACCACGCGATCGCTGCTTTCATCTAAAGGCACTTCAATGGTATCATTACTTAGCTTTTCTAAAGCACTGAGTAGCCCTCGCAAATGGGGATTACTTGCGCCCGTTTCTACATAGAGACGATCCGCTAAACTTCCCACTTTTTTCCAAGTCGTATAAAGTTTTGCTACCACCTGTTCTAAATTTGTGGCTTGTTTAACTAAATCAGAAGCGGTATTTAAGCAATCGAGGCGGAGGGCTTCTTCTAACGCCATTTCCATATCAACATCAGCATTGTGAATCGCTTGCACTTGCGCGGCGGCATCAAGATATTTAGAAAGATTTTTCGCTTCTGAGGTTAATTGTTTAACGGTATCCACATCAGGATTTTCCGATGCTTCCTGTTGAATTGATTTTAAGTGAGATTCAGGTAACTTTTCTAATTCTTTTACCAATGGTGCAACATAACGAGGAGAGAGAGAACCACTTTCGGTTTGTTCCTTTACCGTATCAGGAACTAACTCGGAACTCATCGCTGTCCATTGATCGGATAAGTCTTTGACTTCGCGACGAGTAATGCGATCGCCGTTTTCCGCTGCTGCGGAAACTAATTTTTGCACTTCAGGATCAGAGTTTGCGGTTTCCACAAACGCCCGTTTACTAAACTTATTAATGGAACTTGCCTGTAATTGCCCTTCTTCTAAGAGCGTATCAGCACTATTAGCAAGTTGAATCAGGGAATAGGCTTGACTTTTACTAATTTCCCGTTGTTTCAACCAATTGAGGAAGCCATTTCCTCGCCCTTCTCCCCCTTTCTTTTCGCGATCGCGCACCGCCCGTAAAATCCGACCGCGCCAAATATCCGTTTGCAAATCAAATCGTTCACAAACTAACCAAGCCTCATCTAGACGCTGTTGAAACTCATTTTCTTCTAACTCCTCATCTTCAGGATCAGGAAGTTGAAACTCTAGATCAGTGGGGGTTTCTAAGGCAGCAGTAATTTCAGCAGTGGTTTCAGGAAGATCACTCATAAAACATTTATTGGCTTCTAGGAACATGATCAATAATAATTGGAATCAGGTTACTCGTTAAGGAAAAATTGCAATGCCAGACTCCTTCCTGTTAGCAGATGCAAGCAGTCGCCTCGAACCCGCCCTCAAATATGCCGACGTTTCCGAGGAAATTATTACCGAATTACAATTCCCGAAATCGAGTCTTTCTGTTTCCATTCCCCTGCGACTGGATGATGGCAGCCTAAAAATTTTTCGCGGCTATCGAGTGCGCTACAACGATAATCGGGGGCCGACAAAAGGGGGGATTCGCTATCATCCTCATGTTTCCTTAGACGAAGTGGAATCTCTAGCTTTCTGGATGACTTTTAAATGTGCCTTAATGAACCTTCCCTACGGTGGGGGAAAAGGAGGCATTACCGTTAATGCAAGGAGTCTTTCCACTGCCGAGTTAGAACGCCTTTCTCGGGGCTATATTAGCGCGATCGCGGATTTTATTGGCCCCAACAGGGATATTCCCGCCCCTGATATGTACACCAACGCTACCATTATGGGTTGGATGATGGATCAATACAGCACCATTAAACGTCACATTACCCCTGGGGTAGTGACAGGCAAACCCATTAGTATGGGCGGGAGTCAGGGAAGAGAAACCGCTACCTCAGTGGGGGCATTTCAAGTGATTAATACCCTCCTGGCAAAATTTGATCAGACTCCTGGGCGAACAACCGTTGCGATTCAGGGGTTTGGTAATGTGGGGGCGACTCTTGCCCAACTTCTCTCACAAGTGGGATATCGTGTCGTTGCAGTTAGTGACTCCCAAGGGGGAATTTATGCCTCCCAAGGATTAGATATTCCTAGTATCCGCCGTTATAAATTTGCCAATCAAGGATTACAAGCTGTCTATTGTGAAAACAGTGTTTGTAATATCGTCGAACATGAGGTAATTAGCAATGCTGATCTCCTGAAACTCGATGTGGATGTTTTAATTCCAGCCGCGTTGGAAAATCAAATCACCTCTGAAAATGCGAATCAAATTCAAGCGAAATATATTTTTGAAGTCGCCAATGGCCCCACTACTGCTGATGCTGATGCCATTTTAGAACGGAACGGAAGCTATGTTTTCCCCGATATTTTAGTCAATGCAGGTGGGGTAAGTGTCAGTTATTTTGAATGGGTACAAAACCGCAGTGGCTACTATTGGACAGCCGAAGAAGTGAATCAGCAATTGAAAGAACGCATGAATATTGAAACTGAGAAAACATGGTTACTAGCCCAAGAGTTTGGGGTTTCCATGCGAACCGCCTGTTATATTCATGCCCTAAATCGTCTCGGAGAAACTAGGCAAAGTAATCGGGATGGCAGGATTTGAACCTACGACATCCTGCTCCCAAAGCAGGCGCGCTACCAAGCTGCGCTACATCCCGTCTAGCACTCA
>JBKHER010000307.1:0-3347 GCA_046540715.1 Halothece sp. | reverse complement strand
TCCCTAGTAGCGACCGAGACGGTCGCACTACGGAAAATAATTGGAATAACTATACAAATGAGATCAGATTGCTATAATCCATCAGTAATCCTGTCTTTTAACGATTCCCGTTACCCTTAAAGATCAGTTAAGTTTTTCTGAGCCCGATCGCGCTCAAAAAGACACCAAACTGAGTGGCAACAATACTCGGACCCGAAGGTAAATCAAACAGTGCAGAGAAAATAATTCCTAAGACAGCACAGAACACCCCAAAACTGGCAGAAAACAACACATAATGGCTAAAACCGCGACTTAGTAATCGTGCTGTACAAGCGGGAATCACCACAAACGCACTCACCAGTAAAACGCCTACTGCTTTGATGGAAACGGCGACAACTAAGGAGAGGAGAACAATAAATAAGGTACGATGAAGGGAAACTGAAATGCCCCGCGCGATCGCGAGGGGTTCATTTAACGTCAGTAACAGTTGAGTCCGCAACGTCAAACCAATAAAGCCAAGACAAAGGAGTAAGAGGAAACCCCCTAACCTTAAATCCCCTTCTTCCACCGCAAGAATATCCCCAAACAGCAGACTATCAATGCTTCCTTTGTACTGGTCAACAAAACTGAGAATGATAATCCCTATCGCTAAAGAAGAGGAATAGACAATATTGAGTAACGCATCTGTCCAGAGTTCTGTCCGTTGTAAAAGGTAGGCGATACCAAACGCAAAAACAACAGCAAAGGGTAACAAGACCAGAGAGGGATTCAACCCTAAAAGTAACCCCAGACTAATCCCTAAAAGTGCAGAATGTCCTAAAGCATCACTGAAGAAGGATAACTGCCTTAAAATCGTGAAACTGCCCAGTAGTCCTCCCATTAACCCCGTGAGAATCCCTCCGATTAAAGCCCTTTGCATGAAGGGAAATTCTAATAACTCTAAAGCGCGGGTAATTTCGGTTTCTAAAATCATTACTTATACCATTTCTAAAAAGTCAAGTTACAGTAGGTCCCCCCTTCGCCCCCCGCGAGTTCGGGAATCCCCCCTAACCCCCCTTTGAAAGGGGGGAACTGTGCAAGAATGTTGATAACGAACATACTCTTCTCCATAAGCCAAAGCGAGATTTTCTGAAGATAGGGCTGATTCAGGAGAACCTTGACACAAAATGCTGCGGTTAAAACAAATCACGCGATCGCAGTGTCGTCTCACCATATCCAAATCATGAGAAATCTGTAAAATTGCCCAGCCCTGTTCTTTTTTCAGTTCATACAGTAACTGGTAAAAGTCTGATTCACCGCGAAAATCCAAGCCTGCTGGGGCTTCATCCAAAATCAACAAGCGTCGTGGACGTACCAAACAATAAGCCAGTAACACTCGCTTCGTTTCTCCTCCAGAAAGTTCACTAATCGGTTTATGGCGAAGAGAAAGACCCTCAACTCGGCTTAAGGCTTCTGCTACAGCAAGGCGACATTGTTTTTGATGCGACCAAGGAAACTGGAGACCTAAACGATGCCAACCCAACGCCACGAACTCTTCCACTTGAATGGGAATCCGTCGATCAAAGCTGAAATTTTGGGGAAGATACGCCACTTGTTGACGCACTCGTTGATCTAACTTTCCCTTGCGAGTAAGGGGATATCCTAAAATAAAGACCTCCCCCCGATGACGCGGTAAAATGCCCAAAAGAGACTGGATTAGCGTACTTTTTCCCGCGCCGTTGGGACCAATAATTGCGGTGTCAGTGGCTGCATTTAAGGTCAGAGAAACCTGTTCCACAGCAGGAGTATTTCCCCGATACACCGTTAAATCTTGAGTTTCTAATACTGGTTGGGACATTCCCCACTCCTAAAATGTCAAAGCGACGGGTGATAAATCTTCCTGTTGTGGTGACAAACTCGACTGATTGTTCTGTTTAAAGCCACTCACTAAGTTTTCAGTATTTTGGCGCATTGTTTCGAGATAATAATCGGGTTGTAACGTTTCGGAACTACCAGTTTCAATGGGATCAAAGACACTAATATTGACATCAAGGTCTTTGGCTAAAGCAGCAAAAGAACTGTCTCCCGCTTGTGGTTCACTCAATAGGGTTTTAATTCCTTTGGCTTTGACGGTATTAATGACAGACTTTACCTCTTCGGGGGAGGGGTTTTCTTCGGGGATATCCACCAGAAATTGTGCTTCTAAGTTATAACTCTCAGCGAAGTAGTTGGCGAAGTCATGGAAGGTGATAAAGGTTTCTCCCGCATGAGGACTCAATTGATCAGAAATGTCTTCATCTAAGGCTTTGAGTTTTTCAAGATAAGCATCAGCATTCTCAGTGTAGATGGCTTCTCCTTCTGGATCAACTGCAATCAGGCGATCGCGGATGGTTTTCACTTGTTCCATTGCGCGTTTCGGATCGAGCCAAACGTGAGGGTCAAATTCGCCATGATCATGGCTTTCCGCTTCTTCCCCATGATCGTGGTCGTGGTCATGATCATGGTCTGAATGATCGTGATGATCATGACCGTCCTCTTCATAAGCAATGGTTGCAATCCCTTCACTGGTATCAATAACCACGAGATCGGGATTATTCGCATTAGCGATCATGTCCTCTAAGAAGACTTCGAGTTCTAGCCCATTTTGAATCAGAATATCAGCGTTGGCAATGGTTTGAACATCGGTGGGTTTGGCTTGATAATCGTGGGGTCCCGTGTTGGTGGGTAAGAGTTGGGTCACTTCTGCGCGATCGCGCGCTACAGCTTGGGTAAATTGAGTCATCGGTAAAAAGGTGGTTACAATCTGTAACTCTTGTTCCGATGTTGCTTCGGCTGTCTCATTATTCGTTGCTTGGGATTCACTGGTAGGAGTCGAACTGCAGCTTCCTAAGCCCAACGCGAGGAGACTCGCAAGAAGGAATGACGATCGATGTTGGAAAAACATAGCTGATGTTGGAGCTTTTATGAGAATGATTATCATATTACTACAAAAGCTCTATTTTGTCACCGTGAAAATCTCGATTGCGCTCCACGCACCGAATCTAATTCAGCAGTTAATACCATTTTCAAAAAGTCAGGTTACAGTTAATCCGCCTTTCGCCCTGCAAACTCGCGGGGGGTTGGGGGGAGGCTCTTCGGCTCGGCTTCCCGCCTACGGAATGTAGCGCCAATTATCCAAAATGGTATAACTTCTCAATTTTAGGAACAATTGGAATGAATCTTTTCCGATTATTAGGCTTTTTCTCAATTACTGAAGCCCGAAGGTGGCTTGGATAGAGGCTTTGGCTTCTGCTCGTTTTGATAGAATGAAACAGCCCTGCCTTGATCTAAGGGGGTTAAGCTGTCACGCATTTAAACGACAATACCAATCGTGAGGAAATGACGGGGCT
>JBKHER010000306.1:0-3374 GCA_046540715.1 Halothece sp. | reverse complement strand
CTCCCTAGTAGCGACCGAGACGGTCGCATTACGGAAAATAATTGGAATAACTATAGCATTTTTGTTGCCGATCAACGGCTGTGGATTCCAGAATTTAATATTTACACTTATCCTGATGTGATGGTGATCCAACGTCCTGTTATGCTTCAGCAAGGGCGAAATGATACAGTTACCAATCCGTTAATGATCGCAGAAATTCTTTCTCAATCCACTCGAAGCTATGATAAGGATGAAAAGTTTACGGCTTATCGGAGTCTCCCTACTTTTCAGGAGTATTTATTAATTGATCAGTATCAGTTAAAAGTAGAAAGATATTCTAAGTTTAATCAAAAGCAGTGGCTATTCTCAGAATATACCGAGGCGACTGATAAAATTGTTTTGTCCTCTCTTCCCTTTGAAATCCAATTAGGGGATTTGTATTCCGATTTAGATCTTTGAACATTTTGATTATGATGAGTTCTCAAATTTCTCGTTGGCGTGGTGGTAGTTTTGTTTATCGTTTAATCGGGTTATTTCATCCTTGGCGTGAGGGAAGTTATCTCTTGCGATGGGGGGAACCGATTGGGGTGCTGTTAATGGCGTTAGTGTTGGTTTTAGCCCCCTTAGTTTCTAGCACCTTGGTGGGATTTTTATTAATCGCTGGGGGTGGCTATTGGGTCTTATTAACCCTCTGCGATCGCGATATTATTGCTGTTACTCCCATTCACATTCTTGTCTTTCTTTATTGGGGAATTGCCACCATTTCCGTGGCTTTTTCCCCCGTTACGGAAGCGGCGTTTCAAGGTTGGATTCGGTTAACCTTATATTTAGTTTGGTTTGCCCTTTGTGCGAGAGTTTTACGTTCTCCAAGGTTAAGAAATTGGAGTATTACTGCCTTTTTATTAACCTCGCTTTTCGTGAGTGTTTATGGCATTCGGCAACAATTATTTGGCGTGGAACAATTAGCCACTTGGAATGATCCCGAGTCGGTTTTAGCCGAGTCAACTCGGGTTTATAGTTATCTCGGGAATCCCAATTTATTAGCGGGATATTTAATTAGCGCGATCGCGCTTTCTTTGGCTGCATTTTGGGTTTGGCAAACTTGGATACAAAAAGGATTAGCAGTTACATCCATTATGGTGAATATCACTTGCTTATACTTGACCGGATCCCGTGGCGGTTGGGTCGCGTTAGTGGGATTAGGAGTTATATTTCTCTTACTAATTTATTACTGGTATCGACAGAATTTACCCCCGTTTTGGCGCACTTGGTTATTACCCATTGTCTTTCTCGTGTTGGGAGGACTTTTATTTGCCGCCATTACGTTTGTGGAACCGTTACGCTTGCGAGTGATGAGTATTTTCGCCGGAAGAGAGGATAGCAGTAATAATTTTCGATTAACGGTTTGGTATTCAGTGATTAATATGATTCGGGATTATCCTTGGTTAGGAATTGGACCAGGGAATAGTGCCTTTAATCAAGTTTATCCCTTTTATCAGCGTCCTAATTATAATGCACTAAGTGCTTATTCCATTTATTTAGAAAATTTAGTAGAAGTGGGAGTGATTGGCTTTACTGCCTTTATGGGAATTTTAATCAGTATTGCTTATGAAGGATGGCAAAAATTGACAAAATTAAAAGCGTTAAAAGAGCGAGAAGGATTGTGGTTAATTGGGGCAATGAGCGCGATCGCGGGAATGTTAACTCATGGCTTAGTGGATACAGTCTGGTATCGCCCAGAAATTAGTACCCTGTGGTGGTTAATGGTTGCTATTGTTGCCAGTTATTATCCTCAACTTCAAAAAGATGATTTAAGCTCATTTCCCTCCTGAAAGTTGGGGGATTTCGCGTCATTGGTTCTTTTTTTGTTTGTCCTTCGTGGCTCGTCCTCTGTCCTTATGTAGCCCAATAACTAATAACAGTCTTCACCGATAATCAACTTTTTCAGCAACCTCTCACTTAGATCCCAATTGTTTGATTAGGGTAACTAATTCTTCAGTTGGGGTTTCTTTACTGCAAAAAGCATCAATCGGCGCAGTTTGAGCCATGGCTTCAGTTTGGGGATCTTCTAAGGAGGAATAAGCAATAATTTGGGTTTGCGGATGGAATTGCTTAATCTGTTTTGAGGCGCTTAGTCCATCCAGAATTGGCATTTGTAAATCCATCACCAGTACATCGGGACAAGACTCCTTACTCATTTCTAAGGCTTCTTGTCCGTTACAAGCGACTCCGACAAGTGTTATCGCTTCTCGGGTGGAGAGAATCAGTTTCAAGCTATACCGCGTTAACTCGTGGTCATCAGCAATTAACACTCGTAACGTTTTTTGTTGGGTGGCTTGTGTACTCAAGGTGATTTAATTTATTCTTTCAATTCGACAATCTAAATTTTAAGGAATTTTATGACAGTTTCCCCTCTGTCATCAGGAGTAATTAAGGTTTCGTTATTTGTTATTTGTTGTTAGTCCTTTGTCCTTCATTTTTCATCCTTTGTAGCCTAACGACTAATGACTAACGACTGTTTTGCAAGACTAATTCATCTGCCATTTCAAAGTTAGCGGTGACATTTTGGACATCATCTAACCCTTCTAAAGTGTCCATTAATTTCAGCAGCGATCGCGCTTGATCAGGATCAGTTACTTCCACATAATTATTCGCAATCCAGCGAAATTCCGCTTCTTTTACTGGGAATCCTTGATCCGTCAGCGTGCGATTTAACGGTTCTAAATTCGTCGGTTCCGTCAACACTTCTGCACCAACGGGATCCTCGGTCAGTTCATAAGTATCTGCGCCCCCTTCCACAGAGGCTTCTAATAGGGCTTCTTCGTCAATGTCCCCTTCTAAGCGAACGACTCCCTTTTGGTCAAACATCCAACTCACACAGCCCGTTTCCCCTAAATTGCCACCATTTTTGGAGAAAGCGGCTCGTAAATCTGCAGCGGTGCGATTCCGATTATCGGTAAAGGCTTCAATTAAAATGGCAACACCCCCGGGGCCATAGCCTTCATAGCGAATGGCAGCTAATTGTCCCTCATCACTATCATAAGTGCCAGCTCCTTTCGCGATCGCGCGTTCAATATTGTCGTTCGGAAGACTGGCAGCTTTTGCCTTTTCAATGGCAGTTCTTAACTGAAAATTAGTTTCGGGATCAGCCCCCCCATTGCGAGCGGCAACAATAATTGCTCGGGAAAGTTGTGTAAAGGTTTTCCCTTTTTTCGCATCCATCCGTGCTTTTTGATGTTTAATATTTGCCCATTTACTATGTCCGGCCATAATTGCTCTTGATTAGTAATTCCTCCGTTACATTATGATAATAAGGAAGGCAATCAGTCATCCTCCCCAAGCCAAGATCGAGATAGTTAATCTTGGCGTAATCTCAAAGGGAGCAATGTTTGTTA
>JBKHER010000305.1:0-3375 GCA_046540715.1 Halothece sp. | reverse complement strand
GGAATAGGAAAGTAACGATAATGATTCTCTTGTTCATTATTACGTCTGTTAGTTAATAAGGAGAAAGCTCAATATTACAGGGGACACAAACATTACTTTTACCTTAAGAAAATGAAATTTTCATGAATCCTAGTTATTTAAGGATATTTGTATTTAATATTACTTTTTAAATCAATCAAGAATGAGAGACTATTCATCATGATATGGAATCCTCTAATACTTGCGACAAATGATCCCCCCAACCCTCTTTAGATCAGGGGAGCTTAAGGAATCGGTGTGTAGCGAACTTCTTTAGATTTCATATTACAAGGAAAACTGAAAGTACTTAATTGCCTGTATTTTTTGTAATTTCAAGTGACTAAGTTTTACATTTTTTAGGGAGTTAAAAAAAGAATGCCAGAAACACTTTTTAAGGTAGATTTAACCAAGCCAATGCGGGAACAGGAAATGCCAGGACATAATCGTTGGCATCCGGATATTCCGCCTGTGGCAGCAGTGAAGCCAGGGGATGTTTTTCGCATTGAATGTAAGGATTGGACAGATGGACAAATTAAAAATGATGATAACCCCAATGATATTCGCGATGTTGACTTGAGTGTGGTTCATGTTCTCAGTGGCCCCATTCGCGTTGAGGGCGCACAACCAGGAGATATTCTCGTTGTGGATATTCTCGATATTGGGGCATTTCCCGAGCATGAATGGGGCTTTACGGGGATTTTTGCTAAAGAAAATGGCGGTGGCTTTCTCACGGAACATTTCCCGAAGGCAAATAAGGCAATTTGGGATTTTCAGGGGATTTATACCAGTTCTCGACATATTCCAGGGGTGCGATTTGCTGGGATTACTCATCCAGGGTTAATTGGTTGTGCGCCTTCCCATGAGTTGTTGGCGAAGTGGAATAAACGGGAACGAGAGTTAGTGGCAAGTGATCCCGATCGCGTTCCCCCGTTAGCAACCCTGCCAAATCCTGAAAATGCGGTTTTAGGAAGTTTAAAAGGCTCAGAGTTTGAAAAAGCGGCTGCAGAAGGGGCGAGAACTGTTCCTCCTCGTGAACACGGCGGTAACTGCGATATTAAAAACCTGTCTCGCGGTTCAAAAATTTATTTCCCTGTTTATGTGGATGGGGCGAAATTATCAATGGGAGATATTCACTTCTCGCAGGGAGATGGGGAGATTACCTTCTGTGGCGCGATCGAGATGGCTGGTTATATTGATATTCATGTGGATGTGATTAAGGGGGGAATGGATAAATATGGCATGGTCAATCCTATTTTTAAGCCGGGTCCTGTTGAGCCTCGTTATTCAGAATATTTAGTCTTTGAGGGGATTTCTGTAGATGAGTTTGATGGCAAACAGTATTATATGGATGCCCATGTGGCGTATCGACGGGCTTGTTTGAATGCCATTGAATATTTGAAAAAGTTTGGCTTTACCGGAGAACAGGCTTATTTGTTGCTGAGTTGTGCGCCAGTGGAAGGTCGTGTCAGTGGAATTGTTGATATTCCCAATGCTTGCTGTACTGTGGCGATTCCCACTGAGATTTTTGAGGGCGATATTTTACCGAAGTAGGAGGTTAGAAATGCCATTATATGAGTTTGAATGTGATCAGTGTGGGGTGTTTGAGGCTTGGCGCGCGATCGCGCTTCGAGATTCTGCCCCAAGTTGTCCTACTTGTGAGGGAGAAACCCAACGTATTTTTTCCGTTCCCCATTTTAATCTCAGTTCAGGGGGCGTATTTTTAAAAGCGAAACCAACTGAAGAACCGAAAGTGGAAAAGCGAGAGAAAGAACCCTCGCCACCCCGTTTACAAAGTCATAAGCGAGATCGCCCTTGGATGGTGGGTCATTGACACCAAACCAAGCCACCCTTTATTCTTTTAACAAGGGTGGATCAACAATCCCCTTAACCCGTTTGTTGACGCAAAAACGTTAATAAAATCGGGCTGATTTCCTCAGAACAGTGTTCTTGGGGATAATGTTTTCCGTCCTCTAATTTCGCCAAACGAATGTTTTTATAGTCTTTAGCAAGGGTTTCTGGAACTTCAGCACTTAACCAAGGATCTCCCATTCCCCAAATAATTTGTGTCGGTTTATCCCAGTCTTTCCAACCCGCCTCAACTTCTTTCATCGCTTCAGGAAGATTAAGATTCTTAATGGTTGCCACTAGAGAACGTCCAGCTTGAGAATTTTTAAGGAAGGGCTGGCGATACACCCCTAAATTTTCATCTGAGATGACATAGCCACTCCCTTTTTCTAAGGTGCGATCTACTAATAAGGGGTCTTGGGTTAACATTTCGCCCATCAGAGGAAAACTCCATTGACGCATTAACCAAGGAAGACGGACTGAAGAGGAAAGGGGCGCATTCAGGATGACTAAGCGTTCAATTTGTTCGGGATGACGAAACGCATACTGTAATCCCACTGATCCAACAAAGCCTTGAACGACTAAATGAAAACGCTCCAAGTTAAGGGCTACCAATAATTCCTCTAATGCTCCAATATACGCATTGGGAGTATAAGCAAATTCACGAGGGGATGGTTTCGCGGACGATCCTTCTCCTAACCAGTCTGGAGCATAAGCCATCAGTCCTGTTTCCGCAATGTCTTCTAAAAGGATGCGCCAACTATAACTATGAGCAAGAAGCCCATGTAAGAAGACTACCGGGGCGGCTTCACTTTCATTTCTGGGACTGGCTTGGCGATAAAACCATTGTTTTTGATTAGTCTCAATGGTTTTGCTTTCGAGTTGAGTCATTCGTCAAGGAAAAAAGGGACATCTTTCAACTTAGCAGAAAATTCTGTGATTAACGTAAAGTTCTTGTCTGTTCATTAAAAAGTGTTAAATGACGATAAAATCACATAGATATGTGTGGCATTTTTTAAAGCGAGTGTTAGAATCAGGGAAAATACTTATTTAATAGGTCAAAGGACAACATTGATTTGATATGACTTCTTTGCTAGAACAGCGTTTAACTTGTAATCGTATTTTTCGACACCTCTTCTTTTATCATTTTCGCCAGTTTACAGGAAAAGTAGAGATTTCAGGGACTCAGGGTCAAAGTTGGTATTTCTATTTTAAGTCAGGAAATTTAACTTGGGCTTATGGGGGGAATCATCCCTTGCGACGGTGGCGACGGCAATTTTACGCAACTACAGGTCAACTCTCACAACTGAATCAGATTAATCAAAGTGGTGAATGTTGGGATTGTACAGAACTCCGAAAACTCTCCCAAAGTCGCAGTTTATCCTCGAAACAAATCCAAAACCTTATTAAGGGAGTTTTACTAGAGGTTTTATTTGATGCCGTACAAGAGTTTGAATCACCGATTTATGAGCATAGTTACTTAAATCAATCAAAGGCAATCCCTTCTCTATC
>JBKHER010000304.1:0-3375 GCA_046540715.1 Halothece sp. | reverse complement strand
CAAAGGGGGGTTAGGGGGGATAAAAGGGGGGTTGACTTTTCCGAAACGGTATAATATGAAATCTAAACAAGTGCGCGACACACTGATCCCCCCTTGCCCTGCTTATTAAGGGGGGTTGAGGGGATCCTGAACCCATTTATTTGTAGCAACCATGAGAGTATTTCATATAACAGAAAAAACCCCCTTCAGGGGGTCATCAAAACACATTAATTGAGGAAAGAGTTAGAAATTCATTTCCACAGCTTGGACTTTTTCCACCTGTTTCTTCTTCAGAACCAGTAGCACTTGTGCTAGCATAATTACTCCCAAAAAGGCAATTAATCCTTTAATCCGAGCCGGGCTTTGTAAAACAATTTCACTCTCTTCTTGTCCAAAGCCACCAATATTGGGGTCATTGGTTAAAGCATCGCCTTTTCCCACTTCATCCCCTTCGGAAACAATTAACTCTGGACCTGGAGGAATACTATCAACAACACTTTCACCGTCGCTGGTTTCAATGGTGACATCATAACCAAAGCCATTATCGACAATGGAAGCAATGGTTCCAGCTTGGCTGGCATTATAAACCGTATTATTACTGTTATTCCCAGCAGGATAAACTTGTCCTCGTCCCCGGTTCGCCCCTAAATAAACGGGATATTTCCCGAAGTAAAGATCACTAGTTGCATTGGGGTCTGGGGATAAAACTGGGAAGGTAATTTCTTGATATTCTTCTCCGGGTAAAGGACCTACTAAAACCACATTTTCTAAGCCTTCACGATAAGGTTGGAAAAAGACATCTCCGACTTTTTCCTGCATTTCTTCGGTCATGCGCTCGGGCGGCGCAATTTTAAACCCTTCAGGAAGCATTAAAACCGCCCCAACGTTGATATCCCCCTTAGAGCCATCCCCTAAAACTTGTTGTTTGTCAGTGTCATAGGGAATATGAACCACTGCTTCAAAGACACTATCAGGGGTGACAGAAAGCGGAAGTTCGAGTTCAGCTTCTTTTTCTGCAAGGTGACAGTTGGCACAAACAATTCTTCCCGTTGCTTCTCGGGGATTTTCGGGGGCAGTTTCTTGCGCCCAAAACGGATAAGCGGCGGCACTTTGGGGGATTATAGCATCACTGGCAAAAAAGACGGTAAGGGTTGCAATGGTAAGACAAAGCAACTGGGTGACGATGCGCTTAGTTCTGTAAGTAAACGCTTGCCAAAAAGAGTTATTCATTTCTATTTTTTTAAAGCTCGACTTGCAAATTGATTAAAAGAAAATCATCAATGGAGAGTTGGTCATCTTTTAGGATTAGAGATTAGTTTTTCTTTCTCTAATCAAGATTTTAGGCCCACCAAGGTTCTTTGTTGGTACGGAAGTCGGTTTCTTCCCATTGGGTAAATAAGATTTTTCCCTCCTGATTAACCTTAGTGTTGACTAATGCTAGGGAAAGGGGAGCCGGACCCCGAACTACTTTACCAGTAGAATCATATTGAGAGCCATGACAGGGACAAATAAATTTTCCTTCGCTTTCGTTCCAAGGAACAACACACCCCAGGTGAGTACAAACGGCGTTTAAGCCATAGCTGGCGATTTCTTCCTCTTCGGTAACGATGACATAGGTGGGATCTCCTTTTAAGCCTTGAGTTAAAGCGCGATCGCCGGGTTGATGTTCTTCTAAAAATTCACTAACAGTAATATCGTTTCCTAATTCATCTTTAGCGGTTGTTCCTGTTACTCCACCAGTTTTACTAGGAGGAATAAAGTAGCGCACTACGGGATAAAGAGCGCCTAAGGCTACTCCAGTGATTGTCCCGAAGGTGAGCAGGTTCATAAATTGTCTTCTCCCCATATCGGGGGCTTCTTGCGGTTGTTGTGAAATTGCCATATTTAGTATTTCTCTCTCCCAGACTTAAACTTACACTGATTGGACAGTCGCTTTTGGGTGGTGACTGCCTTGGAAATGTCGTGCTTAAAATGACGACACAACCTTAACGATTGTAAACGACTATTTTCCAAAAACGGTAACTTGTGGCTACCGTCAAGATATCAAGTTCTTGATACCCGTACCTCATAATTTAACAAATTTTATCTATCTTTAGGGACATTTGGAGAGTTATCCTAGGATAACCAAGACTTTGCAAGGTTGATTGCTTCTTGGTGGGAATGAATTTTACCTTCAATATAAGCGATTTGGAGTTCTGTTAAAAGCTCGCCAATCTGAGGAGAGGGAGACAGAGACAGCGATCGCAGCAGGTCTTTTCCGGTTACAATCGGCTCGGGATAAGCAACGGGATCATTGGGGTTTAGATATCGCTCAATTAATCCGTGCGCTGACTCTAGTTTTAATCCTTTTGCGATCGCAGTTAAAAGCACACAGGGAAAAACACTCACGGCTTTTTGAAAGAAGAAATATTGCTCGCGCAGTGTCATGGTCTCGACTTCGTGATCTAACAAACTGGGTAAAACACCTACTGTGGTAGTTACAGTACGAATTTCGGCGCGAGAATAAGTGAGGCTGGTGAGTTCCCTTTCGGCTTCTTCAGGAGAGGAAGAAACTAAGCAGGTTAGCTTGGCTAAAGAAATTAAAGAATCCGATTGACCACCGACATTCTTTTGCCATTCTACGGCAAGTTGTGACCAATGTTGAGCTAAGGTTGGCGCGATCGCGTCTATGGCTTGGGCTTGATCAACTTTTTCCGCACTGAGAGAGGGAAACCATGGCCAGAGAATTCCATCTTCCCAGGCTTGTTGTAAATAGATGCCTCCTGATCTCGTCCCAAAGAGATAAGACAGTTCCGTTTGCACTCTCTCGGCTGCCACTTGGGCGATTAAAGGGGCAAAATTACGAATAGTCTCGCGAGTGGTCTCATCAATGGTAAAGTTAAGTTGCGCTCCTTGTCGATACGCTCGGAATAAGCGCAGGGGATCGGCTTTCAGGTTATCGGGAGACACCATTTTAATGATTCGGGCCTCTAAATCCCGTTTTCCCTGTAGGGGATCAATTAGGGTTTGAGTGTGGAGATGTTGCGCGATCGCGTTAATGGTAAAATCCCGTCGGTGTAAGTCTTCTTCTAAAGTTTCCCCTTCAATTTTGGCAATATCAACGGTTCCTTCCGCAAAGACAATACGGGCGATATCCCGTTGGGGATCTAGTGCGACAAATCCCGCATCACAGCGATTGGCGATGTTTCTGGCTAAAGCAATGGCTTGATCAAAAACTACTAAATCTAAATCAAACTGCTGACGGTATCGCTGTAAAAGGAGATCGCGAACTGTTCCTCCCACCAAATAAGTTTCTTGCGGTAGCCAATCTTTGGGAAAGGGTAACTGGGGGAATTGATTGATCATTTTTAAAAAATTAAAATAATACCATTTTCAAAAAGTCAAGTATAATACCGT
>JBKHER010000303.1:0-3409 GCA_046540715.1 Halothece sp. | reverse complement strand
GTCAATTGAAGAGAAAACTATGAAACCAGTTACTATTGCTGAAGCTAGAGAAAAATTATCAGAATTAATTGATGCAGCTTTGCGTGGAGAGGAAGTAACTATCACACTTGATGACCAACGGTCAGAACAGGCATCTTCCGTTGAGACAAGCGTAATCTCTGAATCTGTTGTCAAATTAATTGCCACCAGTACCGCTAAACGTTATCCTGCTAAAGCTGGTAGTGCTAAGGGGATGGTTTGGATGAGTGATGATTTTGACGCACCACTAGAAGAATTTAAAGAATATATGGAATGAGATTATTATTGGATACCCATACATTTATCTTGCGTTCTGAGAAGACTCCCATCATAATCTTCGATTTGATGGATTGAGAATGATATGAACAGAACCACAAAGAAGTGATAAAATGATAGGGCTAGTAGCTTTTGTTAAGGCTATTCGTTGTTTTTGTTTTTTAATTCCTTTTCCTAAACGTGACCGTAGAATCGACGATTAATCTTAAGCAATTACAAATTGGTGACACTTTAACTGTCACTATCGAACGCTTCAATAATAAGTACCTTGGGGAAACGATTTTACAGGGAAAGGAAGTGGTTGTGCCGGGTAGTATTCCAGGGGAAACTATACGAGGAGAGGTGGTTCGCAATTGGAAACGCCGTCTTCTTTTAAAGGTGGTAGAAATTATTAATCCCAGTCGCGATCGCGCTACCCCTCAATGTCAGCATTTTACCACTTGTGCCGGTTGTCAATTCCAACATATCGACTACCAAGCGCAATTAAAGATCAAAGAATCTCGCCTACGCAGTTATTTTGACAGCGATCATCATGCTAGCCCACTCCCCTTAAGAGGAATTATTGGTTCTCCCACTCCCTACCGTTACCGCAATAGTATCAAACTTCATGGCCCAGGCGAACCCGGTTTTTGGCAAGTGTTAGGCATTGATATGATGCGAAATCAAGAATGCCCGATCTGTGTGGAAAGTGTGGATAAAGCATTACAACAACAGCGTCAAAATCACTTTAGCGAGTTCACCAGTAACGGCATTCTCAATGTTCTCATTCGGGGAACGAAATTGGGAGAAGTCTATATTGGCCCCGAAAATCCCCAACCCGAAGAAATTGCTTGGTTAAATGAAGAATTAACCCATCCTCTAACAGGGATAACTTATAAATTAATTGTTCCCGCCCATGCGTTTTGGCAAGGAAGCACCCCCATGTTACCGAAATTAGTAGAACAAGTGGTGCGTCCCATTCAAAATTTTAAGCCTGATACCCTCATCGAAAGCTATTGTGGGATGGGATTATTTGGGATTATGAGTGCGCCCTATGCGCGAGAAGTGATTGGCATTGAAGAACATCCCTTAGCCATTGAAGCCGCCAAACAGAATCAAGAGAATTTAGAAATTGATAACCTTCGTATCTTTCGCAGTAAAACCGAAGATCGTCTGGGGGAATTTTTAGCAGATTTGCCCTCGGAAAAATCGAGTCTCATTGTTGATCCGCCGCGCAGTGGACTGCCGAAAAAAGTCTTAAAACAGATTTTAGAACATCCACCGCAACAGTTAGTGTATGTCAGTTGTAGCCCTGAAAGTTTTGCCCGTAATCTGAATGCTTTGTGTCAAGAGACGTATCAGTTACAGGATGTGGTGGGATTAGATTTATTTCCACAAACGAAACATTTGGAATGTGTGGGCGTTTTAGAGAGGATTGAATCATAAAATTTGTTATTCGTTTTGAGTTGTCTCATTTTTTAAGCCCCAGTGCTACATATTCTGCTGCCCGAAACTTAAACCAACGTTATCGGAGATGGATCAATGAGCGATAAAACCTATCTTAAGGATGAGAATTGGAGGTTTCCCTGCAATTTTTTTCTACCTATCCTTAAAATAAAGTAAATAAGTGTAAAGTTTTTTGAGCTTATTGCTAATTTTTTAAGAAATGTTGAAACTAAGCCGTTATATGAAACCATTGAGTCCGTCTTTGCAACGCCTTTACCTGGTCTTTCTCAGTTGCTTGTTAGGCATAGCTGCCTTTTTTGCCAACCCTAACCCCACCCAAGCCGTTAATGATCCTTCCCTATTACCGAAACAGCAAACCCCAATTATTGATTTAGCGAATTTTCTCCCGACACAACAAGAAGAATCGTTAAAAGAAAACATTAACCAGTTTGAACAGGAAACGGGTTGGAAACTCAGAATTTTAACTCAATACGATCAGACCCCCGGACGCGCCGTGAAAGATTACTGGGGATTGAATGATAAAAGTGTTTTACTCGTTGCTGACTCCAGAGGTGGCAATCTTTTAGCCTTTAACGTCGGAGATGATGTTTATGAGGTGCTACCGCGTACCTTTTGGGTGGAACTACAAACCCGTTTTGGTAATATGTTCTATGTGCAAGAGAATGGGGAAAATAACGCGATCGCGCAATCTCTCGATACTGTTAAAGGATGTTTAGCCAAAGGCGGTTGTAAGGTTGTTCCAGGCTTACCACAAGAACAGTGGATTCTTACCCTCATCACCTCAGTAGTTGGGGGCGTTGTCTTTGGGTTTGCCGCCCGTCCTCGCAAAGACAATCAAATCGTGGCTTGGCAATGGGCATTACTCTTATCTCCTTTATGGGGGATTCTCTTTATCGCCTTTGGCATTGGGCCAGTGGTCACTCGCACTGCTGACTGGTTACCCTTACTCCGTAATGTTTTAGGCTTCATGTTAGGGGCGTTAGTTGCCTATTTAACCCCCATTTTCAATAACGAATCGACTCATTCAGAAGGGAAAACCTAATCTGGAAATGCTTGGGGTGACTTTTTTTCAGTCACTCCTAGTTTAATGATCCAGTTGCTACAAAAATAAATCTAACGGAAAATGACCATAAGTTCCTGCAATGAGATCTTCTTCAGCTTGACAAGAAACTAAAACCCCTCGATATTCACCGGTATAGTTATCTTGATAAAATCCCATTTGCTTCGTGCTAAATTTCATGTAAACAGGATGATCAAGTAGCTGGGCTTGGTCAAAATTTACCTTTTCTACATCATAGCCAAGAGCGGTTAAGTAACTTTTCACCGCAGTAATCGCCTGGTCGGTATTGTCAGCACAAATCCCTAAATTTTCCCATTCTGACTCTTTCGCAATGGTTTTCAAAGCGGTTTGTAACTGTTCTTTTTCTTCTTGGGTTTCCACAGATTTCTGCTCAATACAGCTAAAGTGATCTAATTGTTGTCTTGCTTGCTTTAAGTCCATATGGGATTAATTATCACTGTCTTGGGTTTTCTTCAGGGAATAGGAATTGCCTCCGATATTCTCACATTATACCGTTTTGGACAATTGGCGCTATCTCCAGATCCCCTGCGAGTTTGGGGGGATCATTGGTAGCAAGTATTAAAGGATTCCAGATCAATAGTGATTCCC
>JBKHER010000302.1:0-3419 GCA_046540715.1 Halothece sp. | reverse complement strand
CTCTCTACTAGCGACCGAGACGGTCGCACTACGGAAACTAATTGGAATGACTATATGTTCTTCATGCTTTTCAAAAAAAATCCCCGAAGGGAGCTAAAACTTCTAAACAAGATATAGAATTGATTAAAAACCGTTATCAACAAGCAGTGGAAAAATCGAAGGAGGAAAGAAAATGAATGAAGAAACCAGCATTGCTGAATTTATAGAAAGTAGTGGTAATATATTTGCTGATTTAGCGTTAGAAAATGCCGAAGAACTCCTCATTCGAGCTAAACTGGGTTATGCTTTGCGTAAACTTTTGGAAAACCGTCAGTTGAAACAGGAAGAAATTGCTTCCTTACTGGAAATTGATTCGTCAGAAGCTCTCGATTTAATGCAAGGGAAATATCATCTTTTTTCTGCCATTCGTCTCTTTAGTTTCTTCAATAAGTTAGAACAAAAAATAACTATCCAAATTAGTGACCATCGACGAGGAGAACCATTAATGGAGGTTAGGCGTGAAAACTGAAAGCTGGAGAATATTTCCATTTAATTATTAATTGTTCAGGTTTAACTGATTATGGTACAACGTTACGTCCGAGTAAAAACCACCCAAGCACAAACCTATTACGGGCTATTACAGCTCGATCGCAGCGTGCAAGTTTTAGATGCCCCACCATGGCTAGGGGGACAACCGACAGATTTAAAACTCGAACCAGAAACGTATCAACTCCTTTCCCCTTGTGCGCCGACGAAGGTGATTGCGGTGGGAAAAAATTATCAGCAACACGCGGCAGAAATGGGGGGGGAAGTTCCCCAAGAACCCTTAATCTTTCTGAAGCCCCCTAGCGCCGTTACCGCCCATGAAAAGCCAATTTATTATCCGCCTGTGAGTCAACGGGTGGATTATGAGGGGGAATTAGCGTTAGTGATTGGGGAAAGAACGCACCAATGTCCCCCAGAACAAGCTAGAAGTCGGATTTGGGGCTATACCATTGCCAATGATGTCACCGCCCGCGATTTACAACAAAAAGATGGTCAATGGACACGGGGGAAGGGCTTTGATACTTTTTGTCCCTTGGGGCCCTGGATTGTGCGAGACTTAAATGCAGGGGCAAAATTACAAACCTTTCTTAATGATGAAACTGAACCGAGACAAGTTGCCTTATTAAATGAAATGGTATTTTCTACAGAAATGTTACTGTCTTATATTTCTGAGATTATGACCTTAGTTCCTGGAGATGTTATTTTAACGGGAACACCTCAGGGAATTGGGCCAATGCAAATCAGCGATCGCGTTCGCATCGAAATTGAAGGCATTGGCTGTTTAGAAAATCAGGTTTTTCATCCCAATTCGGTTTAATTAGCGAACTTGGCCGTGAACTGCTTCCGAAATAGCAGGAATTTCCGCATAAATTCCCCGTGCTGATTGGACAATTCCATAGACAACGATCGCTAAAGTTCCAATAAAGATTGTATTAGAGAAGGTTTCTATTAGGAGTCCTCCGCCTCCTTGGAAACCACTGCCTAAAATTTGACCCGCAAAGCGAATTAAAATTAATAAAATATCAATTAAAATTGCCTGCATGGTATTAAAGCGAATAAAGTGAGGGATGTTTTCATTTCTAACCACTGCTAAAATTAAAACAAAGAAAACAATTAATCCTGCAAAGGGAAAACGATAAACTGCTAAAAGGGGTTGTAAAGGAAAATAAATTAACTGTAAAATTTGAAATTGCTGAAATAGAAATGACCCAAAGGGAAGGACATAAATTAACGGTAAAACATAAGGTAAAGCGGCAAAGAATCGGTTTTGAATTTCACTGTTTCCACGTCCAGCCATATGATTAAATCCTTGATCTTATTGTGATTTTAGTGTTACACTTTCTTCGCTTGGGGATTGGAGGTTCGCCAGTCGAAACCCCATCTGACATTCATAGAGTTCTGGTTGTTGACCCTTTAAATATCTTAAAGTACGTCCACAGCCTAGGTGTCCTTGTCGCCAGCGCGGCAGTCCCCTGTGATCCGCGAGTAAACAATTTTGACACACTTGCTTTGGTGATAAAATTTGCTCTTCTAATAGGACGACTAACATAATTTTCCTCCTCAAATCTCCCCAAGACGAGAAAATTAACCCTGTATGGTTAATCAGGTGATACTTCCATTCTAGAAGACACAAATCAATGAGAAAATTAATTGTTGCTACCAGTAACCCTGGCAAACTTGCTGAAATGCAAAACTATCTCTCCTCTCTTGATTGGGAATTAGCTCTCAAGCCCCCAGAATTGGAGGTAGAAGAAACGGGAACGACCTTTAGGGAAAATGCCAAGTTAAAAGCGCAAACGGTAGCACAAGCAACCAAAAATTGCGCGATCGCGGATGATTCTGGTTTAGCCATCGAAGCCCTCAATGGCGCACCAGGGATTTATTCCGCCCGATATGCTGATAGCGATGAGGAACGAATTGCCCGTGTTTTGCGAGAATTAGGCGACTGCAACAATCGGAAAGCCCAATTTATCTGTAATTGCGCGATCGCGCTTCCCGATGGCACAATTGCCCTAGCCAAAGAAGGAATCTGTGAAGGGGAAATCCTCAGAACCCCCCGAGGAAACAATGGCTTTGGCTACGACCCCATCTTTTATGTTCCCAGTGTGCAAAAAACCTTTGCTGAAATGGAACCTGAGCTGAAGAAAAAATTAAGCCATCGCGGTCAAGCCTTTGCCGCCCTTTTTCCAGAAATTTTAACAATTGGCAAAAAAAGGGAGTAGGTTAACCCCACCCCCTAAAGTCACTTAGACTGCTTCCAAATTCTTTTCTCCTGTACGAATACGGACAATTTGATCCACAGGAGAAACAAAAATCTTACCGTCACCGATTTCACCCGTGCGAGCTGCGTTAATAATTTTATCAACCACGGTCTCCACTTGATCTTCTTCAATGACGATTTCAATTTTGAGCTTTTGTAGGAACTCCACCGTATATTCAGAGCCACGATAGCGTTCAGTTTGCCCTTTTTGGCGACCAAAGCCGCGTACCTCTGACACAGTCATTCCCACAACTCCGGCATTAACGAGGGCGATTTTGACTTCATCCAGCTTAAACGGCCGAATAATTGCTTCTACTTTTTTCAAGACGACATCTCCTTAGTTTGCGCTTCAATACAACTGTATGAGTTTTAATTTATAACTGTTAGAGTACGATAACAGATAAAGAATTGAAAAAGGGTCAGAGTAAAAATTTCCCTCTATATTATGAGAAGCTAATCTCTGACTAATCCTATCTATCATCATCAGTAACGTTTTTTTTGTTACTTTGACTACAGTTTCCTACAATTATCGCCTTGAAGTAAGATTGATGGCTGAAATCAGCAATTATCTTTAACAGAACTCATTTCAATGACTCCCCCTAAGCCTCTTCGGAGGCTATAGAGGGAGATTGAC
>JBKHER010000301.1:0-3426 GCA_046540715.1 Halothece sp. | reverse complement strand
TAAGAGTTTTTTCATCAAACTAAGCTGCGCCTCCAGGGAGGGTTCGACTCACTTTCGCTGGCACTAAAATTTTGTCCCCTTTCCGATAACCGACAAAGCGAACATAAACCGATTCTCCCGTTTCAATTTCTTCACTATCCGCTTGGTGATACTGGGGGTTAAATTCCACTTCTTCCCAAACCTTGCCAATGGGCGTAATTTCCCATTCTTCCAGCAAATTTTCCAAAGGCGTAAACAAAGCAGAAAAGTTTTTTGCTGGCAGTTCTGGCTTTGCTTCTGCCATCTTACGGGCGCTGGGAAACTGGGTCAATAAAAATTGCAATTGGTCAAAAGTCGCTTCTTGAAACTCCTGATTCAGGGTTTCTTGTTGTTGGGCTAACTGTTGACGTAAGCGGTTACACTCTAAACGTAAGGCTTCGGTTTCTGCCGTAGAATCGGACGACTCCCTCTGGGCTTCTCGGTTCCCATTTGAGGAAGAATCAGACCATTGCCCCTGTAACCAAAGAATCCCCACCACTGCTACGAGGAAAAGAATAACACTGAACCAGAAAAGTTCTTGCTCATTACTCATTATTATGCTCTTGTTGCCAAACTTGTGTTTCCTCACTAACCCAGTTATCGTCTTCCTGTTGATAGTATTCAGGAAGCAACTCTTGGGAGGTAAGTTCTCCTAATGCTGATTCAATCTCTGCTGTAGTATTGGTACAACTATCTCCTGAACCGTTGATTACCGTTTCTTGAATGGTTCCATCTTTCCGAATCCGATATTCAACGCGCTGATATTCTGCCATGATCTTGATAGAAAGGTTTCAGTTTGCTCGTTAGGGGTTTGGCTGTTATCCTACCACAATTATTTCTTCATCAAATTCGATCGTTAGCCCCTATTCTTAATCACAAAATTATGTTAACTTGGCTTCAAGCCCGAAAGAATTAATATGACTGCCAACCCCTCTTCACCCAAATCTAAAGACGCTGTTCTCGGCAATCAGCATCCCCATCAAGACTTGATCCAGCAACTAGATTTAATGCTGCGATCGCGCTACTCAATGATTTATTTAGTAGCAGCGGAAGAAGAACCAGTGGAGGAAGTCCTAGAACAAGTCTCTCAAAACAGTCAACCGCAACGTCAGGTCTTGGCTTGGGATATGGTGCGAGGTTGGAGCGATAATAACAAAGATAAAGGGTCATTAATGGGGGCTTTAAATCGGATTCGCGCGGCGAAAGAAGATGAGGCGACACTCTTTGTTCTCTGTGATTTGCATGGCATCCTCAAAAACCCAGAAACTGATAAAAATGCCCCTGTTATTCGAGAACTGAAAAACCTCAGTCGCGACTTAAAAACTAATCGTAAAACCATTCTTTTCCTTTCCCACCGCTTAGAAATTCCCCCAGAATTATCAGAGGAAATTACCGTTTTAGACGTTCCGCTTCCCCAATATCACGAAATTGATTATTTAGTTTCGCAACTGGTATCTCCCGACAAAATCAAACTGCAAGGATTAGCCAAAGAACAATTTCTTAAAGCCTGTCAAGGGTTAAGTCGAGCTAGAATCAGACGAGTGTTAGCCAAAGCCCTCGCTGCCAAACAGGAAATCAACGAAGCCGATATTGATGTTGTCTTAGAAGAAAAACGAGAAACGATTAGGCAAACGGGCATTTTAGATTTTTCTCCCGCGCCTGATTCCCTAAAGAGAGTTGGGGGGTTAGAAAACCTCAAACAGTGGGTACGAACCCGTAAAGATGCCTTTAGTGATGAGGCAAGACAATATGGGCTTCCGACTCCGAAGGGATTGTTGTTAGTGGGGATTCAAGGAACTGGAAAATCTCTCTCTGCCAAAACCATTGCCCATGAATGGCGGCTTCCCCTCTTAAGTCTGGATACAGGGCGTTTATTTGGCGGGCTAGTTGGGGAAAGTGAAAGTCGGGTGCGTCAGATGATTCAGTTGGCAGAAGCCATGTCTCCCTGTATTCTCTGGATTGATGAAATTGATAAAGCCTTTGGCAACATCGGTAGCGGTGCAAGTGGCGATTCAGGAACTTCGGAACGGGTGTTTGGTTCTCTCATTACGTGGATGCAGGAGAAAACGCAACCCGTCTTTATTGTGGCGACGGCTAACAATGTGGAGGTGTTACCAGCCGAATTACTACGGAAAGGTCGTTTTGATGAAATTTTCTTTATCAATCTTCCCACCGAAAAGGAACGGAAAGATATCTTTCGAGTGCATTTACAGCAATTACGAGGATCGCGCTTACAAGAGTTTAATTTGGATCGCTTGGCTAAGGCTTCAGAAAACTTCAGTGGTGCAGAAATTCAACAAGCCGTTATTGATGCCATGCACTTAGCGTTTGGGGAAGGCGACATTGGAAAACGACGTGATTTTAATACTCAGGATATTATTACTGCTTTAGAGGAAACGGTTCCCTTAAGCGCGATCGCGCACCAACAAATCGAAGCCTTGAAACGATGGGCAGCCCAAGCAGGGGCAAGAACAGCTTCTAAGGATGAAGATTTATTACAAGAGTTACAGGAGTATCAATCCTCATCTGGAATTGGTCCCATCGAAGTTGATTAGTTTTTAGTAAATCTAGGAGGAAACTCTCATGTCACACTTTAGCACCATCAAAGTTCAAATCAAAAACGGCGACATTCTCCAACAAGTGTTAACTGAACTGGGATATCAAGTAGAAACCAACACCCAAGTTCGAGGTTATCAAGGGAATCGAACGAATGCCGATTATGTCATCAAGCAGAACAATGGCTATGATTTAGGCTTTCGTCGC
Source organism: Halothece sp. (assembly GCA_046540715.1). GTDB lineage: Bacteria > Cyanobacteriota > Cyanobacteriia > Cyanobacteriales > Rubidibacteraceae > Halothece. The sequence continues at coordinate 645 of JBKHER010000301.1, read as the reverse complement.
AATGGTGAAAATTATGAATTAGTTGCCGACTTTTGGGGGGCAAGAATCAATCAGGAAGAATTTTTAAATCAAATCAACCAGAAATATGCCCATCAGACGCTCAAGCATACAGTAGCAGAAGAAGGATTTGATGTGGAAGAGGAAGAAGTGTTAGAAGATGGAACAGTTAAGGTTGTCGTCGGGAAATGGGTTTAAGAAGATGAATGAAATAAACGAGAATCAGGACATAAAAGATGCTGTTTTAGGAGGAGAAATGACTAATCAGAATAAGTTTAGACGTAACCCCAAATTGCAACCCGATGATGTGATTTCTGTTGAGGGTTCAAATGTTAGACGTGGCATTATTCCAAATCATAATACCTTTAAATTTTCAGAAATTGAAGAACAAGTTCTTCCAAAAATTCTTCAAAATTCAGAAATTCGGCAACTACAAGAAGGAGTTGAAGTTGGAGTATTATCACCCCATCAACCGTGGCGAAAGGGAAAATTGAAGTTAAAAATCGAGTGTGAATTGCAGTTTATTCCAGAAGAAGAATCATAGGAATAATAAAGTTTAGATGGGGAGAGGAAGGGAATGAGCGAGAAACAAAAACTTATACCGTTTTGGACAATTTGCGCTACATTCAGATCCCCCCAACCCCCCTT
>JBKHER010000300.1:0-3463 GCA_046540715.1 Halothece sp. | reverse complement strand
TTAGACATGGTTATTTTAAATTATAGTATTAATAATGATACTATTCAATATGTGACCATAAGCACTTATTCAAACTTGAAAAATCAATATACAGGAAGCCCGATCGCGCCTAGAAATTGCTTAACCCCATCACCGTTGGTCGGACCAAATCTGATTCTGTCATGATGAGGCTTCTAATTCTGAGAGTAGGTCTTCGATATCACTGTTTTGGGCAAGTTCTTCAGTAATTCGTTCTGATAACTCAGCAATGGTGGGGGATTCAAAGAGATAGCGGAGGGGAATTTCCACAGAGAATGTACTGCGTAACCGTGCCATGACTTGTGTGGCTAAGAGGGAATGTCCGCCGAGGTCAAAGAAATTGGCGGTGACACTGACTTGATCTAAATGTAATAGTTCACAGAATATCTGCGCGATCGCGCTTTCTATGGCATTACGGGGGGCGATATACTCGTTATTATCTTGTCCAAAATTGGGTTCGGGCAAAGATTGGCGATCTATTTTCCCACTTGCCGTTCGCGGTAACGCAGGGAGGGCGGTAAAGGTGTCGGGGATCATATAATCGGGAGCGCGATCGCGCAAAAAGTCTCGAATCTCCTCTCCCTGTAACCGTTCAGGAGACACATAGGCATCTAAATGGGGGGTGTTCCAGTCATCCGTTCGCAAAGCAACCACAGCTTCTTCCACTTGGGGATAATCTTGTAATAAAGCCTCAATTTCCCCTAACTCAACGCGAAATCCCCGAATTTTCACTTGTTGGTCAGTTCTTCCCAAAAATTCCAAGTAACCATCTTGATGATAACGGGCCATATCTCCTGTTTTATACAGACCCCCCCTTACATCCCCCCCAGTGGGGAGGACAGAGGGAGGAGAAAAAGGATGGGGAATAAACCGATCTTCCGTTAATTCTGGCTGATTGTAATAGCCTCTGGCTAATCCCTTTCCCCCCAAATAAATCTCACCCGTAACCCCAATGGGAACAGGCTTTAACTGACTATCCAAGAGATAAACTTCAGTATTCGGTAACGGACGACCAATGGGAACAGTTCCACTGGAAACCTCTTCTTCTACTCGATAGGTTAAAGCCCCAATTGTCGCTTCTGTGGGGCCATAATGATTAATAATTTGACAATGGGGTGCTATTTCTCGCACTTGTCGAATTAAGTCCCAGTTTGTCGTTTCTCCCCCTAAAATCAGTTGTTTTCGCGGTAAAATCTCTGTTGCGTTCCCTGTGGCTAATAGTACCGCCAAATGAGAGGGAACAATTTTGAGGCAATCAATGGGATATTGTTGACAATATTGGGTAAACGCGATCGGATCACTGACTTGTTCTTGAGAGAAAATGTTTAAGGTTCCTCCCGTACACAGTGCGCCAAAAACTGCCGTATTCCCTAAGTCTGCGGTTAACGCGGAAACTGTTGCATAACTCGCCCCTGCTGGGAGTTGTAACTGTTCAATTATCCCATCCACATAATTCATAATGGCGCGATGTTCCACTGCTACGCCTTTCGGTTTCCCTGTCGAACCTGAAGTAAAAATCACATAAGCGAGATGATGCGGTTTAACTAACACTGTCCCCCCCTTACTAAGGGGGGTTAGGGGGGATTCCGCAATCTTAGACCAATTTTGATCTAAACACACTGTAGTCACTTCATCTGGCAATTTTTCCAGCCACTGCGATCGCGTTAAAATCATAACAACAGGGGCATCGTCTAACATAAGAGAAAGCCGTTGTTTCGGCATCCCCGAATCAAGGGGAACATAAGCCGCCCCTGCTTTGAGAATCCCCAGTAAACTGATAATCGCTTCTAAGGATCGATCAAGGCAAATTCCCACTAAGGTTTCCGTTGTCACCCCTTGCTGCAGGAGATAATGGGCGACTTGATTCGCCTGTTCGTTCAGTTGTTGATAGGTTAAACTTTGATCCTGATACCGTAGCGCGATCGCGCTAGGATTAGCTTTTGCTTGTTCGGTAATGCGTTCGTGGAGACACTTTGATCCAGTAAACTCCCGTTGGGTTTGATTCCAATGAACTAATAATTGTTCCCGTTCTTTTTCTCCCACAATCTCTAACTGAGAAATCGGTTTTTGCGGTTCGCTTAAACTGCTATCTAGTAGCGTCAGATATTCTTCAGCAAGACGTTCAATATCAGTGGCGTTGAATTGTTCTTGATTGTAATGGAATTGAAGGGTGAAGCCGTTTTCTGTTTTAAAAATAACTAATCGTAATTGATGGGGATTATCTTCGATGAAAGCGCGATCGAGGGAAAACTTAACGCCATTCGCATCAGGAAGAGATGACCACTGATAAAATTCAAATCCGACATTCAAATCTAAATCAGGGTTGCAATTCCATTCATCCTGATATTCTAATATTTCTCGACGATTGACTTGATTTTGTTCAATAACTTCCTGAAAAACTAAATTTCCTGCTAAGGAAACTCCTAGAGGAAGCCATTTCCGTAACGTTCCCAAAGTATCTGTTAATTCTTCATCTGATCGCCCATCACTGGCATAATTAATTATTAACTCCGATTTTTGGGTTAATCGCCACAGTAGCACTTGCCAAGTTGCTAATAGCCAGCCTTCAATGTCTTCTTGGTTTTCTAACTGCGTTTGATTAACATTTATTTGATAGCTAGTAGAATCAGCACCCGATACTGACAAATTTTGTGTTGGTAACTTCAGATAACATTGGGGTTTAACTTGATATTTTGACCAATAATTTTCTGCAACTTCAGCTAATAATTCATTTTGCCATTCTGATACCTGTAAATATTGAACTCTTTCTTCACTATCGGCTACAGATTCCCCAGCATAGCGATCGCGCATTTCTCGCACCAATAAATCTAGCGTTGTCGTATCAGCGCATAAACTAGGAAGAGTTAACAGCAGTAAATGTTCCTCCTCAGCTAATTTAATTAGTTTTACATTAAGAAACTGATCTGTCGTTCCCTCAATCTGATTATTATCGAAATCGACAACTTCCCAACCTAATTTTGCTTCCTCTGCAATCACTTGTAAAGGAAACTTCATCCCTGCGGGTTGCTCAAATTTAGTGCGTAAAATTTCTACATCTTGACTAATTTCTTTAATGATTGTTTTAATTCTTTCTATCTCTAAATTACCTTTGAGTTTTACCCCAATTTGGGCGCACAACCTTTTATTGCTAAATTTTTGTTCTAATGTCCAGAGACGTTTCTGTTGCGGTGAGAGCTGATATCCTTGAATCGCTTGTGCTTGCATCGAGTTACTGACTGAGAGTTTTCAGCTATTTTAGCAAAACTTGCTGTTCTTTGTTAAGAATTTTTTGCAAAAAGAAAGTTCGCTACACACTGATTCCTTAAGCCCCCCCTGATCTAACAATTTTAACCCCGAGAAGGAAAGTGGGATGGGGGGTTTCTTCCTCTCTCCCTCTCTCCCCATCTTCCCAACTGAAGGTGATTTCTCCGAGAATGAAACGACC